>CAYRVM010000029.1:0-8474 GCA_964427575.1 uncultured Oscillospiraceae bacterium
TCAAAATAGCATTGTATAATTGAATATAATTATTATTAAAAGGAGATTCAAATGAAATTTTATATAGCAGATGCATTTACTGACAAATCCTTTGGTGGGAATCCCGCTGGTGTAGTAATTTTGGATGATGGTGTCAGTTTATTTCCAGAAGAATCCCTAATGATAAAGGTTGCAGCAGAGCTAAAATATTCTGAAACTGCATTTATAATGCCGCTCGCCAATGGTGATTTTGAAATCAGGTATTTTACTCCAGTTTCAGAAGTTGACCTATGTGGCCATGCTACAATATGTTCAATTTTTTGTTTAATGGAACAAGGATTAATAAAGGCTTTTGGCAGTACCATACGTCACATCGTAACAAAAGCTGGAAGATTATCAATCCTTATCGAAAACGGGAAAGTTATGATGGATATGGGCTCAGTTGAATTTGGAAAAGAGCTTGCAACTTATGATGAACTAAAGGAAATTGCTGATATTATGGGAATCTCAATAGATGATATCGGTTTGAAGCATTATGATAGTAAAAATAATCAGTTGCGTTCTTTGCCCCAAATGGTTTCAACTGGATTATTCGATATTATTTTGCCTCTTAACAACCATCAAGCTTTGAAAAACATAAGCCCAGACTTTTCAAGGCTTTCTAAACTTTCAGAAAAGTATGAAGTGGTTGGCGTTCATGCCTTCTGTTTAAATAATTCATTTTCGTCTTCGATGGATTCCAAAGATAATTCACTAGATGAAACTCTTGCCTTTTGTCGAAATTTTGCGCCTCTTTATGCTATTGATGAGGAAGCTGCAACAGGAACTGCGAACGGTGCTTTACTTGCGTATTTATATGAGCGCAATCTCATTCAACCCAATGTTACCTATAAAATTGAGCAGGGAGAAAGTATGGATAGGCCTTCTGCGATTTTTGGTCTCTTAACTTACGATTCAGATACCGCAAATGAAAAATTAGATAAAAAAAATCCTCCAATTATAAAAATTGGAGGAAATGCAAAGATTCTTGTAAAAGGGGAAATCTTTATCTAAACTTTCCTTCTTCTTCCGCCATCTTTAACGTTTATTCTGGTTAGGGCTTTTTCCATTGCTATCTTAGCCAGCTCAATTTCCAAGCCCTTGTTTGGGAAAGCCATTAGGCTGTTTTCTGCCTTTTCTTTAGCTCTCAATGCTCTTTCAGTATCGATTTCATCAGGCCATTCTGCAGAGTCAGTGAAAATTACTATTGTCTTTTGGACATCGATGTATCCACCGGAAATAGCAGCGATTTTGAACCCTTTTTCTCCCTTTTCCTGGATCCATAGTTCACCAGTAGCAAGCAATTTACAAGCCCACGCATGGTTCGCCATAAAGCCTTCATCCCCTAGGAGAGTTCTAGCTATAACAAGCTCTACATCTCCTTCATAGAATAACCTTTCAGGAGTTACCACTTCTAATTTAATAAAATTTGCCATAATTTAACCTTTTCTAATACTAAATTTTGCATGTAGGATCAACTACAGGAGCGTCCTTTTTATCATCTTCTTCCTTCGCTAATGTCTTAATTTTCCTTTGCTTGTGTTTTTCAATTACTTCATCAATACCTCCTGCAAAAAGGAATAATGCTTCTGGAATATCATCATGGTCGCCAGCGAGAATTTCTGCAAATCCTCTAATAGTTTCCTTAAGAGGTATGTACTTGCCCGGAGTCCCAGTAAATTGTTCTGCTACATGGAAAGGCTGAGATAAGAATCTTTGAATTCTTCTTGCTCTCGCAACGACGCTCTTATCTTCATCACTTAATTCATCCATACCGAGTATGGCGATAATATCTTGGAGCTCTCTATATCTTTGAAGTACTTCTTGCACTCCTCTAGCAACTCTATAATGCTCTTCTCCCACAATAAGTGGATCTAGAATTCTAGAGTTGGATTCTAGCGGATCAACAGCAGGATATATACCCAGTTCAGTAATTGCTCTTGATAGTACAGTTGTGGCATCAAGATGCGCAAATGCTGTAGCTGGAGCTGGGTCTGTCAAATCATCGGCAGGTACATAAATAGCCTGAACCGATGTGATTGAACCCTTCTTTGTAGATGTGATTCTTTCTTGAAGTGCTCCCATTTCAGTTGCTAACGTAGGCTGATATCCTACAGCACTTGGAACACGTACAAGTAGTGCTGATACTTCTTAACCAGCTTGTGTGAATCTGAATATATTATCAATAAATAATAATACGTCTTGGTTTGCTTCGTCTCTAAAATATTCTGCCATTGTCAAACCAGTTAGCCCTACTCTCATTCTTGCTCCAGGAGGTTCATTCATCTGTCCAAAAACCATAGCGGTTTTCTCAATAACTCCTGATTCAATCATTTCGTAGTACAGGTCGTTGCCTTCTCTAGTTCTTTCACCAACGCCGGCGAAAACTGAAATACCACCATGTTCTTTAGCTATATTATTGATTAATTCTTGAATAAGTACTGTCTTCCCAACGCCGGCTCCACCAAATAATCCAACTTTTCCACCCCTTGTATAAGGAGCAATAAGATCTATTACTTTGATGCCCGTTTCAAAAATCTGAGTTGTTGTTTCCTGTTCTTCAAAGCTTGGAGCTTCTCTGTGAATAGGCATTGTCTTTTCCGTGATGCAAGGGCCCTTATCGTCGATAGTTTCTCCAATTACGTTAAATAATCTTCCTAGCACTGCATTTCCAACAGGCACGCTGATTGGATTGCCTGTGTCTATTGCTTCCATTCCTCTTTTTAGACCTTCAGTAGAAGAAAGGGCTACGCAACGGACAACATCGTCCCCCGTATGCTGTGCAACCTCAACTACAATTTTTGTCCCAGTGCCATTGATTATTATTGCATTCAAAAGCTCAGGCATAGTCTCTGGGCTAAATTTTATGTCTACTACAGGTCCAATGATTTGATGAATTGTTCCTTTATTATCTGCCAAAATCTTACCTTCCTTCCTATTTTAAAGCTTCAGATCCGCCAACAATCTCAGAAATTTCCTGAGTAATGGCTGCCTGTCTAGCTCTATTAAAATTCAGTGTTAAATCAGAAATCATTTCTCTAGCGTTGTCTGTGGCACTATCCATCGCCATTCTTCTGGCTGCATGTTCACAGGTTGCCGATTCAACAATCGCTCTATAAATAAGTATTTCCACATATTTTGGTATTAGATAGTTAAATACTCCCTCTGACGATGGTTCATACTCTACCTGCTTAGCTAGTTTTCTTTCCTTAATATCTTCAGTCGAAAACGGAAGCAAAGTAACAGTTTTGACTCTTTGCTCCAAGGCACTAACCAGAGAAGTATAAACTAGTATTACTTCATCTATTTCTTTGTTATCATACATTTCAATTATTGGTTTACTAATTTCATGAGTTTCAACAAATGAAATATTTTCTGGCGGCAGCATATATGCTTCCTCAATTCTGTAACCCTTCTTTGCGAAAAAATCCCTTCCTTTTGTACCAATAGCTACTATTACTGGTTCTTCAGGGTCACAATCAATAAGCGCTGATGCTTCTTTGATTATATTCGCATTGAAGCTTCCGCATAGCCCTCTGCAACTAGTTATAACAACATAACAGGTTTTATTTATTTCTCTGCTCCCCTCAAGATAATCTTCAGGAATGTCATGTGTATTATGGAAGATTTCTTCAATGGATTCAGTAACAAACCCGAAATATTGATTTGTCCTAGCGAAGATAGCCTTTGCTCTTCTTAATTTTGCAGCAGAAACCAGCTTCATTGCATTAGTAATATGCTCAGTGCTTTTTACGCTCTTTATTCTTCTTTTTATTTCTCTTAAACCATTTGCAGGCATAACTTCACCGAAACCTTTATCTCTTAAATATTTTTCTTAAATATTTCCTTAAATTCTAATAAGGCAGCCTTTAATTTTTCTTCTGTTTCCTTATCGATATCTCCTGTTGCCTTTATGCTCTTGCCGATTTCTATATGGGCTACTTCCATAAAGGAAAATAATTCTCTTTCAAACTTTTGTAGAGATTCAACTGGAATATCAGCAAGATAGTTGTTTATTGCCGCATATATTATCATTACCTGGTTTTGAACCTTTACAGGTGAATACTGTCCTTGCTTTAAGAGTTCCATAAGTCTTGCTCCGTGATTTAGCTGGTTTCTTGTGTCCTTATCTAAATCGGAACCGAACTGTGAAAAGGCAGCAAGTTCTCTATATTGAGCAAGTTCTAACCTAACCTTACCGGAAACTTTTTTCATGGCTTTAATCTGTGCGGATCCACCTACTCTTGATACAGAAATACCCGAGTTAACAGCAGGTCTTTGCCCAGAGTGGAAAAGTTCACCTTCAAGGAATATTTGGCCATCAGTAATTGATATTACATTGGTTGGTATATAGGCAGATACATCTCCCGCTTGAGTTTCAATGATTGGTAGGGCAGTTATAGAACCGCCGCCCAAGGAATCGCTCAATCTAGCAGCTCTTTCAAGTAATCTGCTATGAAGGTAGAATACATCTCCAGGGTATGCTTCTCTTCCTGGTGGTCTCCTAAGTAATAATGACATAGCTCTGTAGGCAACTGCATGCTTGGATAAATCATCGTAGATAATCAAAACATCCTTGCCCTAGTACATGAATTCTTCTGCCATAGCGCATCCAGCATATGGAGCTATATATTGAAGTGGTGCAACATCGCTTGCAGTTGCCGCTACAACAATAGTGTATGACATGGCTCCTTTTTCCTCTAGGACTTGCACTATCTGCGCTACCGTAGATTTCTTTTGTCCGATAGCAACATATATACAAATTACTTTTTCTTCCTTTTGGTTTAAAATTGTGTCGATAGCTATTGCAGTCTTACCTGTTTGTCTATCTCCAATAATAAGTTCTCTTTGTCCTCTACCGATTGGTATCATAGAGTCAATAGCCTTAATACCCGTCTGCAAAGGTTTAGTTACAGATTTTCTTTGAAGAACTCCAGGAGCGCCAAATTCTACTGGTCTAAACTTAGTTGTGTTTATGCTTCCTTTTCCGTCAATGGCTTGGCCTAAAGCATTTACCACGCGTCCTATTAATTGTTCGCCCACGGGCACTTCTACTACTCTCCCGGTTGGTCTAACAATATCTCCCTCTCTTATTTCAGAGTCTACACCTATAATAACAGCCCCAACATTATCTTCTTCAAGGTTTAATGCCATACCGTAGACTTCTCCGGGGAATTCTAAAAGTTCTCCAGCCATGCAATTTGCAAGACCATATATTCTTGCAATTCCATCACCTACCTGAAGCACGGTTCCAAAATCTGAAACTTGAACTTCATTAGAGTATTTCTGGATCTGTGCTTTTATTACCGCACCTATCTCTTCTGGTCTTAAATTCATATACATTACACCTTCTCTGTATTAAATTATTTTATATTTCCATGTGAATAAGGCTATCTTTTAGGTCAATAAGCCTTTTTTTAACGCTGGCATCTATAACTTTTCCTTCAATAAGAATTTTAAATCCGCCAATAATTGATTTATCGATTTCATTTTTTAAATTAATCTTTTTTCTTAACAACTTTCCTGTTTCATTTTCGATGGAGGCAATCTCTTCCAATGATAATTCTTCAAAGGAGAAAACTATACCATTTGAAACATTCTGGTTTTTATCAATTAACTTATGAAAATAGTTGAAAATCATTTTAATATTTCTGCATCTTTTTTTATCAATCAAAATATAGATAAAATTCAATAGTTCTTGGCATATTAACCCATCGAAGCAATTTTTTACAACATCTTTTTTTTCATTCTTTGGTATAGTAGGTGTACACAAAAATTCATAAAACATAGGTTGCTCAGTAAGACTCTTCATAAAGAAATCAAAATCCTTAAGGACATCCAATGTCTTATTCATCTCTAAAGAAACATCAAATAGAGATGTTCCATATACAACATCTACAGTTAGCTCTGCCATTGTGAACTCCTTGCATCATCGATTACTTTGCTTACAAGGGCGTGGTGCTCTTTTGTATTTAGCTCTTTTTCTATAACTTTTTCTGCAGCAAAAATAGCAAGATCAGCTATTTGATTTTTTAAATCCTTTAAAGCTTGCTCTTTTTCTCTTTCTACATCATCATTCGCTTTTCTAAGTATTTCCGTAGACTTTCTGTGGGCTTCATTGATTATTTCGTTTGATTGAATTTCAGCTTTTACCATTGCTTGTTTTATTTTTTCTCTTGCCTCTTCATCTACTAGAGCAAGCTTGTTCTGGTAATCAACAAGCAACTGATCAGCTGCAATATTCTTTTTTACGGCGTTTTCAATACTATCTGAAACGGCTTCCTGTCTTTTTAACATGTGATTCCTGATCTTATCAAAAAACTTATTTTTCAAGATAAGAAACAGCACAATCATGCTAGCCATATTTATTAAAAGAGTCCAGTTGAACTCTATCAGCCCAGTATAAATTTCCAAAATATCGCCCCCTTCCCAGTTTTATATTCTAATTTTTATAGTAAGCCAACAAGTGGATTTGCAAACAGAAGAACGATTGCAATGATAAATGCAAATATACCAGTTGTTTCAGTTACAGCCTGCCCGATAAGCATGGTTTTGATTATGTCTGTCTGTGCTTCTGGTTGTCTTCCTACTGCTTCTACTGCTTTAGCTGCGGCCATACCTTGACCAATACCAATACCTACTGCTGAGATCATAGTGAAACCAGCTCCAAGTGCTGAACACGCGATAATAAATGCTTTTGGATCCATAATAAATTCCTCCTAAAAATATATATTTTTATTAATGTGCTTCGTGTTTCAAATTGTTTATTGAAATGAAGACCATTGTTAACATGGTGAATACGAAAGCCTGTAGTATGGGTTCGAAAATATCGAAGAACAGGTTCGCGGGCAGTGGAATTAAAAATTGCATAAAAGGTATGCTCATATGCAATGACTCTGATACTGATTCTAATCCGGTAAATATTAGAGCCATGATAATCATACCTCCAGCAATATTCCCGAAAAGTCGGAACGAAAGTGATATTGGGAATGCTAATTCTCCAACTATATTGATAGGTAGCATAAATGGATATGGTGCCGACATATGCCCCAAATATCCACGGATTCCTTTACTCTTAATGGAATTATAATGAACTAAAATGAAAGTAATTCCTGCTAAAGCAAATGTTGTGTTTACATCTGCTGTAACTGGTCTTAATCCGAAAAGACCAAGAGAGTTCCCCAGGATTAAAAAAATAAAAAGAGTACCAATATATGGGGAAAAACCGCTGTTATGTTTTCCCATGGCACCTTCTGTAAACTTATATATAAATTCAACTATATATTCAGCAACTAACTGAATTCCTTTTGGCTTTTCTTCTAGCTTTCTTGTAGCAATAAAGGCAAATGTGATCATTATCGCCATTATGATCCAAAAGTACAAAACTGTCTCTGTTATGAAAAAATCTCCGAACCCAAAAATCTTTCTAGGACCTAAATGTTGAATCGAATGCATCTATTATCTCCTTGCTTTTATTTCTGAAGTTTATTCTTAATACCATGAAGGTAAAAAATAGCTATTTTAACTGTTATAAACCCTAACAAAGCTCCTGCTGCACACTTTATGTCAATTTTCAATGCAACTAAAATGACTGCTGCACATAATCCAAGTCTGATTATATATCCTGCAATACTTATGCCAATTCTTTTCTCAACAAGCATTTTTTCAAATAGTAAAGCCATTAAGCTGAAATTTGCAATCGCTACTAGCGTTCCCATCATTAATCCATAAGCGAATTGAATGTTAGGCCCAAGAATTATCATAGAAATTACTTCAAAAATTATTGCACAAATAATTGCATAAATATAAATTTTCTTTTTAAAAAGCAAAAGCTTATTCATTTTTATTCTTTTTCGAAATAAATCTTTTTATTTCCCTATACGCTGCATAGCAAGCTACTAATATACCCAGTGTTAAAAATAGAAACATAAAAAAATGCTCTGTCCCAACAACTTTGTCAATGAATCTTCCTAAAACAACACCTACAATGATAGGGATTGCAACGGTTAACCCAAACTGCATCAATAGGGCAAATGCATTCATTAGATCAATTTCTTCGTCATCTCTTTTTCCCATACCGCATCTTCCTTTTCCGTTTCAACAAACCATATTATAGACCAACGGTGCAAAAAGTAAAGTGAATTTTGTGAAAATTATAACTATAGTCCATGTATATTGTATACTTTCTTGATAATTATTTTATTTGATTTTTTAAAACATCTATTATCCTTCTACAAGCAGTCCCATCGCCATAAGGATTGACTGAGTTTGCCATTCTTTTATATTCATCCTTGTTGGTAAGCAGCTCATAAGTAATGTCATATATTTCTTCCCTCATGACCCCAGCTAGTTTAACAGTTCCCGCCTCGATTGCTTCAGGTCTCTCCGTCTCTTTTCTTACGACCAAAACAGGTATCCCTAGAGCAGGGGCTTCCTCTTGCATTCCGCCGGAGTCA
>CAYRVM010000029.1:8484-12095 GCA_964427575.1 uncultured Oscillospiraceae bacterium
ACATATCATTTTTTTTCTGCATTCATTGAAAAAGAATTAAATATTATCAAAAATATTTTCTAATTAAATAAGTGTATATATGAACACATATATATTTTATTTTATTATGACTACTCTATTCAATATGAATTTGCCATTAGTTTAACGAAAGGCTGGTATTGAAGTGGTTCTATTAAGTGAACATTTTCAATTCCCTTTAGTATTTTATCAGAACTTTCCCTTACCTTTGGATTCATGTGGACGGGATAAACTATGACAACATCGGAAAATTTTTCTGCAATATCTCTAATAGCGTGAAATATATTTCCCATGTACTCACCAAGATTTTCACGCCTATGACATGTAACCGTTATAACGCGCTTATTTTTAAAATCTATATTCTTTAGGATGTTATCTGTAAACTCATAGGGTTTAGCTGAGACTTCTAGTAATGAATCTATAACTGTATTCCCAGTAATAAATATCTTATCTGCAGGAACTCTCTCCGTTACTAAATTATCATAGTTTCTCTTGGTCGGAGCAAAATGAAAATCTGCTAAGTGCCCAGTCAGAACTCTATTCATTTCTTCTGGGTATGGTGAATATTTATCATATGTTCGAAGGCCTGCTTCAACATGGCCGATTTTAACCTTGTGATAAAATGCTGATAATGCTGTAGCAAAAGTTGTCGAGGTATCACCATGAACTAGGACGATATCTGGAACTTCTTTCTCCATTACTTCTCCTAATCCTAGAAGAACGTTGGATGTTATTTCCGAAATACTTTGATTTGGCTTCATTATATTTAAATCGTAATCTGGAACAAGCTCATAAAGAGATAGGACCTGGTCGAGCATTTCCCTATGCTGCGCCGTAACACAAAGTACTGATTCGATGCCTTCTTCATTATCACAAGGGGTGCCATCTTTATAGCTTCAGGTCTTGTCCCAAATACTGTCAATACTTTCATTTTGTTTTCTCCTATTTGTCTTTCTTTTGATCTTCTTGAGTATCAAAGATTATATTTTCAAGTACTTCTATTTCTTCCTGTTCCTTTATAAATACATAAATTAAAGTCATTGCGACCAAAGCTAAAATTCCAGCTTCGACCCAAAGGGCTCTAGTAATTAAAATTGCTGAGACTCCCATAATTCCGCTAATACCGTATAGAGTAAGGACCGTTCTCTTTTGTCCCAATCCCGCAGCCATAAGTCTATGGTGCAAATGTCCTTTGTCAGCTTCCATAATAGGCCTACCATTCAATACCCTTCGTAATATTGCAAAAGCAGTATCAAAGATTGGTAGGGCAAGCACGAACATCGGAACAACAGTAGCAATCAACGTGGCGCCTTTCATTGGTCCCATTACCGATATGCTTGCCAACATGAAACCAAGGAATAGCGAGCCGCCATCGCCCATGAATATTTTGGCGGGATTAAAGTTGTATTTTAAGAATCCCAACGATGATCCAGCGATGGCCAAAGTAGCCAAAGCAATTTCAGGTCTGTTGGAAAGATATGCCGTGTAAGAGATTGAAATTGAAGCTATACAAGCTATGCCTGCCGCCAATCCATCGAGTCCGTCGATTAAATTTATTGTATTAGTTATACCAACGATCCAAACCACAGTTATTATTAGGCTAAGCCACCATGGGAAAAAGAAATATCCGTCCCCAAACGGATTGGTCGCAAAGGAAATTCTGACGCTGAATTGAAAGAGGATAATAGCACATATAACCTGTGCTAAAAGTTTAACCTTTGCTGAGATTCCCCTTAAGTCATCGACTATTCCAACTATAAATATTATGGTTCCCCCTGCAATAACTCCAAGAAGTTTAGAGTCAAGTGGTAAGAATACTAAAAGTGAAATTATTGTTCCTAGGTAAATTGCCATTCCGCCGAATCTTGGCATAGCTGTATTATGCATTCTTCTATTATCCGTAGGAATATCTAAAGCCCCTATTTTATGGGCTATTTTTATAGCTATCGGTGTCATTATTAAAGCAATCAATAAAGCTAACAAAAAAATCAGTGCGTAGTTGTTCATTTAAGTTTGTCCTTTCAAAGCTGATTTATATATGTGTATATTACGTTATGCATTGTACTATTTATTCTAATATTTCAATCTTGAGGCCTGCTTCGTCGAGCATTTCTAAAGCTAATGCATCAGGATAACCTTGTCTTATTACTATTCTCTTTATTCCTGCGTTTATTATCATTTTTGAGCAAATTACGCAAGGTTGGGTTGTGCAATACAACGTACCACCCGCTATACTTTGACCTAGATGGGCTGCCTGGATAATTGCATTCTGTTCAGCATGAAGACCCCTACAAAGTTCGTGGCGCTCTCCTGAAGGTACCTTAAGCTGATTCCTAAGGCAACCCCTAGTTTCACAATGTGCAATTCCAGTTGGCACTCCATTGTAGCCTGTCGCCATAATTCTATTGTCTTTAACTATAACCGCTCCAACTCTTCTACGTAAGCAAGTCGATCTCTTCTCTGCTATCTCTGCCATTTCCATAAAGTACTCGTCCCAACTTGGTCTATCCATTGTTTTACCCCCTTAGGTATACTTGATTTGCTGCTTTAACAGTAGCCATAGCATCTTTTGCATAAAAATCCGCCCCAATTTTCTCTGCATATTCTGGAGTCAAAACTGCTCCCCCCACAAGTATTTTGCAGGTGAGCCCTTCAGCTCGAATAGCTTTGATAGTGGCTTCCATATTCATAACTGTTGTGGTCATTAGTGCGCTGAGGCCAATTAATTCAGCCGATGTTTCCTTCGCTGCTTGAACAACTTTTTCTATAGCTACGTCTTTTCCTAGGTCTATAACTTCATAGCCATAATTTTCTAGAATTACTTTAGCTATGTTTTTACCTATATCGTGAATGTCTCCTTGCACAGTAGCCACTACTACTTTTCCATATGAAAGAATCTTGCCTTGCTTTTGCATATGCTGCTTCAAAACTACAAACGCTGCTTTAACAGTGTCAGCAGATTTAATTAGCTGTGGCAGGAATATTTCTCCAGTCTCGTAGTTTTTCCCAACTATTTCTAGCGCAGGAATTATTACCTCTTCGACTACTAATAAAGCTTCCATTTCCTTTAATAGCTCGGTTGTTACATTTGCTGCCTTGCTTTCGAAGCCCTCAAGTATTATTTCAGTCAACTCTTCCTTAAATGTTTTTTTAGCTATGCTGGAATTCTGATCAGCTTTAGTTGATTTATCTATGCTTCTATTTCCATAAGCTTTAATGTAGTCATCGGACTCATGATCCTTGCCACTTAGTACTTCAAATGCCCTTATGGATTCCATATTGTCATTATCTAAAGGATCTGTAATTGGAGCATCCAATCCTTCGGAAAGAGCCATCGTTAGGAAAGTTCTATTTAATAATTTCCTTTCAGGTAGCCCAAATGAAATATTGCTAGCTCCTAGCGTAGTCTTGACTCCAAACTTTTCCTTTACCTGCCTTATTGCTGAAAGGGTTTGCAATGCTCCCTTTTGCTCAGCAGAAACAGTCAAAGTCAAACAGTCTACGATAATTCTGCTCTTATCTATGCCATATTCCTTGGCTTTATTTATTATTTTCTCTGCGATATTCAATTTTTCTTGAGTTGAGTTGGGAAT
>CAYRVM010000030.1:0-11919 GCA_964427575.1 uncultured Oscillospiraceae bacterium
TATATCAGAAGCTTTTGCAGCCTCTTTAACAGTCATAGTCTTTAATCCAGCTTCTTTTGCTTTTGCTATAGAAGGGCTTCCTTCATATAATCCAACAACTACATCAACACCGCTTTCTTTGAGGTTCAAAGCATGTGCATGTCCCTGACTTCCGTAACCAATTATGGCAACTTTCTTTCCATCCAATAATTTTAGATCTGCATCTACATCATAATACATCTTAGCCATTTTTTTATTCTCCTTATTTATTAAATTATTAACACTTATTAATTGTGGAATATATAAATTTCCAGAAATTATTAATACATTTTACTATTTTATCATACCCAATGTCAACAAATATAACCTTGCTATCCTATTAATCTTATTAATTTTTCAATGTCTTCGGGGATTTTAGCATATACTTCTACCTTATGTTTTCCGATGGGATGATTGAATGAGAGATATTCAGCATGAAGAGCCTGCCTTGAAATCAAATGCGGCTCGGCATCACCATAAAGCGAATCTGAGACGATTGGATGTCCGATATGTTTGAGATGGACTCTTATTTGGTGGGTTCTTCCGGTTTCAAGAATTAATTGAACCATTGAATAGTCTTTTTCAAACTGTCTAATCACTTTATAATGAGTAACCGAAGCATAACCTTCAGTATTTACAATTCTTCTAATATCGCCTTCCTCTTGACCTATAGGAAGATCAATGGTGCCCTCCAACTCTTTGAAATGGCCTTTAACAATAGCAATATATTTCTTAATAATATTATTTTCTTCCATTTGTCTTGACATCTCATCTTGAGAGAAAGAATTCTTACCAATTATTAATAATCCAGATGTGTCTTTATCTAGTCTATTGATGAATCTTATTTTAAAGCTTTGATTTGTCTTTTCCATATAATTCATAATGCCATTTGCCACAGTTCCTGTTTGATGGCCTTTTGTTGGGTGAACCACTATTCCAGCTGGCTTGTTAACTATCAGTAGGTCATTATCCTCGTAACAAACTTCCATTTCAATTTCTTCGCTAATAAACTCACTATGCTCTTCCGGAAGACATACAGTTATAATGTCACCAATGGCGACTTTTTCATTCATTTTTACCCTGATGTTATTTTTAAATACTCCATCGTTATCTTTAAGTTTTCTCATTAGCCTAGTCGAGATTCCAATTCTACGTTTCAAGAGCCCCTTAACAAGGAGCTCTTTATCACTTTCCAAGACTACATAGCTAAATTTTATATCTTTCTCTTTTAATTCTTCTTTTTTGCTATTTTTCATGTTTACCTCAATTGATTATAAAAACTTACTTTTTACTTTATTCCAAAAGTCATATTCCTGGAATCTTAATAAAGAAACCATATTTTCAGAAAAACTAATCGATATATGAGAAATTTCACTATATCTATATTCAATTCCATCTGCGATAACAAGGATTGCATTCTCAAGTGCGAGCTCAGGATATATGTTTATTGATAAGTCGGGTGGTACAATAACGCTTGATGTAAATGACCTGTATGCAGTTGTGTTCATTGGAGCTATTGGTGTTATCTGGAGTAAAGTCAACCTTGGATCAACAATGCTGCCACCCAGCGCATAGTTATATGCTGTACTTCCTGCTGGTGTTGCAACTAAAATCCCATCTCCGCTAAATCTTTCGACAAAGCTATCACCAATTGAAATATTTAGGTGGGCTGTAATCGATTTATCACCTTTTATTACAATTTCATTTAGTCCCTTAACTTTAATAATTTCCTTGCCGGTATTAATTTCAGCCCCAATAGTCTTAAGCGACTGAATTTCATAGTTTCCCATTTTGTATTTAAAAATAAATTCATCTAATTGGTCTGGGTAAAGTTCTTGGAAAAATCCTAAATGTCCGGTATTTACACCAATGAAAGGTATCTCTGGAAATTCATACTTTCTAAGCGTGTGTAAAAACGATCCATCTCCTCCTACGCAAATAATTAGTTCAGCCATTGGGTCAAAAACTCTAGGCACTAAAAATCCACTTTTCTCTAATTTTCGTTTCAAGATTTTTTTAGTTTCTCTTGATACATTAGTTTCATTACCAAAGATATTGATTATTCTCTGCTGATTTTCCATATCATTCTCCAAATCATATTTATTATAACAATGCTTCCAATTTATTTAATAATTCTTCAAATTTTTTCATTGCTTTTCTAATTGGTTCTGGACTACTCATGTCAACCCCAGCATCTTTTAAAATATTGATAGGGTAATCTTTTTCGCCTGATTCTAAGAAAGCAATATATTTTGAAATTGCTTCTTTGTCCCCTTCCAGTATTTTTTGTGATAAATATGCTGCAGCTGAATAGCCTGTTGCATATTGGTAAACATAAAATGCATTGTAAAAATGAGGAATTCTCGACCACTCATAAGCGGCTTCTTTATCAAAAGTTAATTCCGTTCCAAAATATTTCTTTACCAGCTTTTCGTATTCCGTTGTTAAAAATTCCGGAGTTAATACTTCCCCTGCTTCAACGGCAGAATGTGTAAGCTTTTCAAATTCTGCAAACATAGTTTGCCTAAATACTGTTGTTCTGAACTCTTCAATATAATAATTTAGTAAGAAGAATAATTCCTTCTTATCAGTTGTATTTGAGATCAAATTATTTATTAATAAAGTTTCATTTACAGTAGATGCTACTTCAGCAGTAAAGATTGAATGACTTCCATAAATGAAAGGTTGTGTTTTTCTTGTATAGTAGGAATGCATCGAATGCCCTAGCTCATGAGCCAGTGTAAAAACATCTTTAAGTTTATAATTATAGTTTAATAACACAAATGGAAGACTGTCATATGAGCCAAATGAATATGCTCCACTAGTCTTTCCTTCACTTTCATAAACGTCCACCCATCGCTCAATTATAGCCATTTCTAGCGTGTTAATATATTCTTTACCGAGTGGGGTAAGCCCATTTTTAACAATCTCAACACCTTCTTCGTATGAAATTGCATCTCTTGGATCAGATGCCAATGGAACATACATATCATATAGGTGAATCTCTGATAATCCTAATATTCTTTTCCTAATATCGACATATCTGTGAAGAAGACTTAGATTTTCATTGACAGTTTTTATTAAATTATCATAGACTTCCATCGGGATTTGATCCCTCTCTAGCGCGCTATTTAAAGCCGAGTTATATTTCCTAATTCTTGCATATATAACATCGTTTTTGGTGTTGTAATTATAATTAGCAGCAAGAGTATTTTTTAGTTTACCGTATGATTTATGGATTTTTATGAAAGCTGCCTTTCTTACTTTTCTATCTGTTGATTCCATCAAGCTTGAATATTTTCCATGAGTCAATTTGATACTATTTCCGCTGTCGTCTTTAATAGAACCGAAATTAATATCTGCATTATTTATCATCCCAAAGATGGTATTTGTTGTTCCCGATAACTCGCTTAGATTAGCGATTACTTCTTCTTCTTTGTCGCTTAAGACATGTGACTTTTGTCTTATTATATCATTCAAAAAATGTCTATATATTTTAAGTCCATCGCTTTCCTCAATAAAATTATTGATAGTTGCTTCTGGTATCTTGATAAGTTCTGGAACAAAAAATGACTGAATAGCTGATGCTTGTGCAATAAGGCTTCCTGCTTTATCACACATAGCTTGATACTTGTCTAGTTTGTTATTTTCATCCTTCTTCATCCTCGCATATACATAAAGCTTTTCAATAACTTGCCATATATTATTTTTTTCTTCAAGCGCATTTAATAAAGTCTGCGAGTTGTCTTTTAATTTCCCCTTAAATTCTGATACATTCTTGAGTCTTGACTTTATAGATGTAAATTCTTCATCCCAAATATTATCGTTATCATACATCGATGCAATATCCCATTTATCTTTTAAGGAAATTTCTTGCCTTGAATTATATTTTTTCATTTCTGCCATTTGTAACCTCCATAAAAATGTATTATAATGCATTATAACAGTTTAATTGCAATAGGTAAACGAAAGGACCGAAAAAATGGACAACAGACCAATTGGATTTTTTGATTCCGGGCTAGGCGGATTAACTTGCATTCCATATCTCATGAAAGCCTTGCCAAAAGAACGCATAATTTACTTTGGTGACACTGCCAGAACTCCATATGGATCTAAAGCAGACACCACAATAAAAGCTTTTTCTAATGAAATAACCGACTTTCTCGTTCAGAATAATGTAAAAATGATAGTTATAGCCTGCAATACAGTTACATCAACTTGCTTATACGATCTACAGCTTAGGCATAAGAATATCCCCATTATTGGAATTATCCAGCCAGCAGTTGATAAAGTTGCAAAATGTTGTTCTGCGAGTAACAATATCGGGGTAATTGGGACCAAGGTGACTATAAGGAATAAAACATACAATGATTCAATTCACGCTCTAAATCAAAGTTTAAACATTTTTGCAACACCTTGTCCAACCTTTGTTCCCCTTATAGAAGAAGGGATTATCCAACATGAGATTATGGATTTAACTATAAAATATTATTTAGATCAATTTATTTCATACAATAGGATTGACACTCTGGTACTAGGTTGCACACATTATCCTTTGATTAGAAGAAATATAGAAAAGCTATACCCAGGTATCAATATTATTGATCCTTCTGAGGAGATAATTGCAAGTATTCAATCTGAATTAATTAAGAATAATCTTCTTTCAGATAGCCCTACGCATGATAATACTTTCTATGCTAGTGACTTATCAGAGAATTTCATTAATATGATAAATAGGATTTTTGAAAATTCAGAGTTCAAGGTCGCATTCAAAAATTTTGATTTGGATGTTTTATAATATTTAAAAATATTTTATAATTATCATATAATTATAATTGAAGATAATTTATGAAAGGATTTTTATGACAATCAAAGAATTATTAGAATTATTAGAAATTGAAAGTTTGTCAGAGTTCGAATATTTCGAACAATTTTCAGCGCTTTTCGAATATGAAGATGAGATTGAGTTTTCTCTTTTCTCAATGCTTTTCACTGAAATTGAAGGTCACTTATTGTCTGAGTTAACGGATAATTACTTTGAAGACTGTATTTCAGGGATTCCTGACGATTCGATTTTACTTTATTCTTTGATGCAAACGATACGGCACGGGCTCTGCGATTTAGCAAGAGAAGATGAGGGTTCAAAAGAAAGAGCTATCTATATTGAGGAGCTTTACAATTTCAGACAATGGTTTCTCTTCGACAGTAAAGTGAAATGTTTTGACAGAGTAAATGAAGAATTATTAGAGCTTTCTCTATTTAATTCATTAATTTTATATCGGTCCGAAAAACTTGGAGATGATACCTATGATTATGATTTTTCCAGTTGCTTGGATTATAATACCGAAAATTTTAATATGGAAGGAATAGATGAAGAAAATGATGAAGATTATTGATTTTAGAAGTGATACTGTCACAAAACCAACTGAAGAAATGCGCGATGCGATGTTGAAAGCAGAGGTTGGGGATGATGTAAATTGTGAAGACCCAACAATTAACAAATTAGAAAAGTTAGCTGCTGAAACTTTCGGCAAAGAAGCAGGTTTATTTATGGCTTCCGGAACAATGGGAAACTTGGTGGCCGTTCTTACACATACTAGACATGGTCAACAAGTAATACTAGATGACTTCTGTCATATCATGCAATATGAAGGCGGCGGTGTTTCTTCAATTGCCGGCGTCATGCCAAATACCTTCCATTCCAACGGTGTATATAGAAAAGATTTGATAACACCGTTTATAATTGCCGATGATGACGTTCATCATGCCCAAACTGGATTAATATGCGTTGAACAAACTCACAACGTAGCTGGTGGCATTGTAACCCCTTTAGAAAATTTGAGGGAAATATATTCTTATGCGAAGTCTATTAACATTCCTGTTCATATGGATGGGGCAAGAATATTTAATGCTGCTGCGTTTCTTAATTGTTCAGTATCTGAAATTGCTGAGAATACTGATAGCCTAATGTTTTGCCTCTCTAAGGGCCTATGCGCCCCTGTAGGCTCTGTATTGTTAGGCAGCAAGGAATTTATTCACCAAGCTAGAAAAAATCGCAAAAGAGTTGGTGGAGGCATGAGGCAGGCTGGTGTTTTAGCTGCATGTGGCATTGTTGCAATTGAAAAGATGACTAAACGTCTTTCTGAAGATCATATGCATTTGAAAATTTTAGCTGAAGCAATTGACAAGCTACCAGCATTTACAGTTGACCTATCAAGAGTTCAAACTAATATATTGATGGTCGATATAGTTAATCCAGAGATTTCTGCTTATAAAATGGTTGATATGCTGGCAGAAATAGGATTATTGGTATATGACATGAATCCAACAAGGATTCGTTTCGTGACCCATTACCATATCTCTATTTCTGATATCCACGAAACCATCCAAAGACTTAAGACTTTATCAGATTCGATATCTTAATTAGAAATTCTTGTAATTTGAATAAATTAGATTGAACGAATAAGCCGAAAGCTTGATTAGAGCTTTCGGCTATTTAATTATATGAATTATTGATTTCTATATTAAGTTATTAATTTGTTGAATCATCGGAAGAACTGCTGCTTGAGCCTTGATCTATATCTCCTAGATTATCTGAATCAGATGGGATGCTGTTGCTATCGATATTTTGATTAAAATTATCGTTTAATACACTTACTGGAGGAGTTGCCTTTTCTTTATAATCATAATTGATTTCCACTGATCTAGGTGAAATATTGCCGTTGCATAATTCATAAAATACTACTGTAGCAGTATAAACATATGGTAGCAATGCTATGAATCCAATTCCGAAGGTTAAGCAAGAAAGTAATGCCCATCCAATGAACGACAAGTCAAGAAAGAATAGTTTACCTTTATTTCCACTCATTAGTCGTTTACTTTCATTGATAGCTTCCATGGTACTTAAGTTAGGATTGTCAATTAAAACAAGAAAAGCCAACCTATACCTATACGCAGCTACAATCCCTGGAATTATTAATAGCAATGTCCATAGAATTATGAATATTGTCGTTACAACGTATAGTAGAAATGCTTTTATGAAGAAATCAAATCCATAAAAGACATCAGATGGTTTTGTTTCTTGCTTTCTAAAAAGTTTCAGAAAGAAATAGGATATGCCAAAGCAAAAAGGTCCACCTACCAAGAGTGCATAAAGATTACCAACTGCTTTGCCGAAATCTTCTCCAAATAATAGGATCGCAAACATTGCTGGAAGTATTGTTACCGCAGCAAATAAGAGACTTGTTATAATTGCATTTTTCCAATTACCAGCCAAGCTTTGTCTTGAAGCTCTTCTTATATTGTAACTACTTTCTGATACTAAAATATGATTCATATCGATCTCCTCTTAAAAATTCTTATTACAGATGCTATAAGTTAGGTTTAGAATATGTTAATATTATAAAATAAATGTAATGTTTATTCAATAAATATAAAAAAGTGATTAGGAATTTAAATTATGATTTATAAATTTGGATTAATTGGTGAAAAACTAGGACATAGCTATTCAAAGATTCTTCATCAAAAAATAATGAATGAGTCTGGAATTTTAGGTTCTTATGATCTAATTGAGATTCCGCTTATCACCTTTTCGCAGGATTTTCCCAAATTACTCCTTGCAGATTATAAAGGTCTTAATGTTACAATCCCTTATAAGGAAAGTGTTATCCCCTTTTTAGATGGCCTTTCAGAAAGCGCTAAAAATATTGGTGCAGTCAATACAATATCTATTAACAATGCTAAGGCATATGGATTTAATACTGACTACGATGGTTTCTTAGAAATCTTTACTAGTAATTCAATAAGCATTCGTAATAAAACGGCAGCAGTATTGGGATATGGCGGAGCAGCAAAGGCAGTGATAACAGCCCTATTTGATGAAGGGATATCTTCAATAGTCGTTGTAATACGTGATAAGTCAAAATATATAAATAATCCTAATTATAATTTTGTATCGTTTGAGGAATTCAATTCGAATGCACACTTTTATGATTTTATAATTAATTGCACTCCGGTGGGAATGTTTCCAAATGTAAATGAATCGCCCATACCAATATCATCGCTAAATTCAACTTTTCTCTTTGATTTGATTTATAACCCAGAAGAAACGTTACTATTATCATATGCGAAGGGGCTTGGCATCAAATCCTTCAATGGCATCGAAATGTTAACCTCTCAAGCGAGAAAAGCTCAGGAAATATGGTTAAAATAAAATGTTGAATATTTCTTTAATCATAAAATTTATAAAGAGTAATGGCAGAAGCCATTACTCTTTTTTTTTAGTTTAGGTCTAAGTTAATTTTTTGAGCAAATTAACTTTTTTGCAATCTAATATAAGTTAGTGAATATTTCCAAGAAATCTTCTCTAGTAAATGGTACGTAATTGTTTGCAAGAAGTCTCTGTTGGTTTGCAATTGTGCTATCAGTAAATTCAACTATCTGTTCCTTTGTCATTCCATAATCTTTCAAAGGTTTTTTAGCAATAATCTTATTTAGAAGCACTTCTAATTCACCATATACATCACCTTTTGGATCTACTCCAAGCGCGTTTGCAAGTACTAAATTCGCTTGTTGAATTTTACCAACTGGCTGTTTAGCATTGTATTTCTTAAATACTTCAGTAAAGAACTGGTAATTCGCTTCTCCGTGAGCTACATGGAAAGCTCCACCTATTGAATATGCTAGTGCGTGAATTGCTCCACAACCTGCATTTCCGAATGCTATTCCTGCATAATTTGAAGCAATCGCAAAGTCTTTAAGTAAGTTATATCTTTCTTCTTCGCCCTTTTCAGCAATTTTCTTATAACCAGAAACTATCATTTCAATTGCTTTTAATGAGAATAATTCTGTATAAGGAGTGGCTTTTGGTGATACATATGATTCAATAGCATGAATCAAGGCATCAACTGAACTTGTACAGAAGAACTTGTATGGAAGGCCTTTTACAGTTTCAGGAATCAGTACTGCATGGTCTGCATAAAGTTGATCAGCAGCTAAACCTTTTTTGATATGCTTTGATTTAAGTTCTGCTATTGAAATATTTGTAACTTCACTTCCAGTACCACTTGTAGTTGGCACTAGGACTAATTGCTTGATTTTTACCGGAAGGACTGTGCCTTCAAATAATTCTATTGATTTTGTTGGAATGTCTAATGCAAAAAGTTTTGCAATGTCAATTATTGTTCCGCCACCAAATGCGATAATTCTATCAAAGCTAAATTTTTTCATATCAGCAGTAATAGCATCTATCATTTCATCAGAAGGCTCTCCCATTCCATATTTTTCTTGAAATATGAAGTTAGATTCGATTCCAAGTGGCTTGATGAATGGTTCATAAAGGAATTCATGGGTTAAAACAAGATCCGTCTTTCCAATTTTGAATTCATCAGCGAATTCTTTAAATGTATCAAATATATGAATTTTTGGTGCTATTCTTAATGCTTGCATAATATTTCCTCCTAAAAATTTTATTTTTTAAATTATTAAATTTTAATTAAAATGTCATATGGAATCTTGCTTCGTATTCTTTGATTAATGATTCCTTAAAGTCTGGATGAGCAATATTTATTAGATTTTTTGCTCTTTCTCTTAAGCTCTTACCTTTTAGCGGTGCAATCCCATATTCTGTTACAATATAGTCAACATCATTTCTTGATGTAGTTATTGCAGCTCCAGTATCAACAATTGGAACGATCTTTGAAATCATTGTTCCATCTTTCTTAATTGTAACTGATGGCATTGCAATAATAGCTTTTCCGCCTTCTCCCATGCTAACTCCTCTAACAAAGTCAACCTGGCCGCCAACACCACTAAATTGCGTAAGTCCCATACATTCCGCAACAACTTGACCCATTAAGTCAACTTGAATACATGAATTAATTGAAACCATCTTGTGTTGTCTCATAATTACGGCAGGGTGATTTACGTAATCTACAGGTCTCATTTCAACGCAAGGGTTATTGTTTACAAAATCATAAAGCTTTTTTGTACCCATTAGGAATGTAATTATCATTTTGCCTTTATTTTCGGATTTTTTAGAATTATTAATTACTCCTGCTTCAAACAAGGCTAAAGTTCCATCAGAAATCATTTCCGAATGTATTCCTAAGTCTCTTTTATCCGTTAAGAAAAGCATAACTGCATCTGGGATGCCGCCTATTCCTAATTGTAATGTTGAACCGTTTTCTACAAGTGAAGCACAGTTTCTTCCGATTGCTTCTTCCACTTCGCCAATTTTTGGTGGTTGTAGTTCAACTATCGGATGGTTTGCTTCAACAATGTAGTCTAGCTCAGAAATATGTATAAAGCTTTCCCCATATGTTCTTGGGAATTCCTTATTTACTTGTGCTATTACGGTTCTTGCTTTTCTTAGGGCCTGCAAAGTGTAATCAACCGAAGTACCTAAGCTACAGTATCCATGTTCATCAGGTGGAGTAACCATGATTAGGGCAACGTCAATTTTTAATTTGCCTTCTCTAAATAATTTTGGGACTTCATGAAAAAAAGTTGGTGTGAAATCAGCTCTACCTTCTGCAATTGTTGTCCTAACATTTGCGCTAGCAAACATTGGATTTGCTCTAAAGTGCTTTTCCATACCTGGTTGAGCGTAGCCACCTTTTCCAAGGCTTACCATATGCTTGATTTCAACGTTCTCGTATTGCTTGTAATTTTCAACCATAGCCTCAACTACAACAGTAGGTTCTCCGGCGCAATGACCTAATACCACAGTATCCCCAGATCTAATGCTCTTAACTGCTTCAGCTGCACTACAAACTCTGCTTTTATAAATTTCTCTCCAGCTCAAATTCATTCAACCTCCTTCATTATTTTGTTTATTATATTTTCGATTTGATCTTTATCGCTTAATAAAATTGGCTTTCTCTTTGTTTTATAATGTTTATAATTTGGGCAACAGTTTGAACATCCGCCAAGAACTAAAAGACCTTCATATGAACCTTCGTCATTTACGTTTTCAAATTCTACTTTATCTTTTAGAGCATTCTCAATTTCTGCCAAGGCTTCTTTGCGTTGGTATTTTGGATTACAGCCGCCACAAAATTTTACCCCATATTTCATACTATCACCTATTAAACGAACCGCCAGAGCGAATCCGGCGGCTCCATTTATTTATTTTTTATAAATTACTCTTTTATTCCAGCTATTTTTTTAGCTAGTTCTTTTTTATGTGCAAGATTTCCCTGTCTAGCAATCATGATTCTCTGAGCTTGAGGTGAACCAGCCCCGTGCATTGATTCAGTTCTATAACCAACTGCTGAAGCTCCAAGACACATATTTTCTATGAATCTTAATATTCTCATTCTATTTTCAGTTGTTACAGAATCTACTCCTTTAAAGTACTTTTTGCATACTTCTCCAATTGTAGTTTTTCCAACTTTAGCATCCGATTTGAAATCTCTTTCTGAAGGCATAGTAACCATTAGTCCACCAGCAATATCTTCAGCAAGTCTTGTGATTTCATAAGGGAATCTTGTAACGTTTTGTTTGCAAACATTAGCAAGAAGTAAATCTATTTGATAATTACCAGCTGCAGTTTTTGATCCTTCTGCAGAACAAGCAATACCACAGCAGTATAATGTTTCATTAAGATGAGTCATTTCAATTAACTTATCTTTGACATGTGATGCTTTGTGAGCGCCATTATAATCTGCAGCAAGTGCAGCAGCTCCGATTAAAACGTCTCCAACTCCAACTTTACATCCACCATAACTTTGTCTGTGATATCCAGCAAATCTTTCAACAAGCATTCCTGAGAAATCCCATTCTTCGCACATGAATATTCTATCATTTGGAACGAATACATCATCAAATACTACTAATGCTTCTTGGCCTCCGAATTTCTTGTTTCCAAGATCTACATCTGCTCCATCTTCTAATTTTCTA
>CAYRVM010000031.1:0-4010 GCA_964427575.1 uncultured Oscillospiraceae bacterium
AATACGTAGGCACTCAAGCAGCACTTTGGGGAATAACAGCTGGAGTATATTTGGCAACTATGGGTCCTAAAGGTATGGAAGAGCTTGGGCAAACAATAATGCAGAAATCACAATATGCAATAAAAAAATTAAGCGAAATTAATGGAATCACAGGTTCTTTATTTAATGGGGTTAATTTTAAGGAATTTGTTGTTGATTTCAATCTAACGGGAAAATCTGTAAAAGAAATAAATCTGAAACTTTTAGAAAAAGGAATTTTCGGAGGCAAGGATTTATCGATTGATTTTCCAGAGCTTGGTCAGAGCGCACTTTATTGCGTAACCGAAATTCACACTAAAACCGATATAGACAAATTGGTTCTTGCCATTGATGAAATAGTCTACAATAAGTAAAACTTTAGACTGGAAAGGAAGGATTGATATGAAACGTATCAATAGAGATTATAGAGTAAGAAACTTTCATCAGGCAAAGTGGGATGAGCCGGTAATCTTTGAGCTAAGCAAAAAAGGCGAAAGAGGAATACTTGTCCCAAAAGCAGAGGAAGAAATAGAAAAAGTAGTTGGAGATGGAATATCTATATTACCTGACACATTGAAACGAAAGAAATCTCCAAATCTACCAGAAATTTCACAAGCAAGGGTTTTGAGACATTATACAAGGATATCACAAGAAACACTTGGAGCTGATGTGAATATCGAAATAGGACAGGGGACATGTACCGTTAAGTACAGTCCTAAAATCAATGATCAGCTTGCAAGATTACCTGAAATTACTGAGCTACATCCACTTCAGGATGAAAGCACAGTCCAGGGTATGCTAGAGATAATCTACAAAACAGACATATTTATGAGAGAAATCTCGGGTATGGATAGGTTCACCTTCCAGCCTAGTGGAGGCAGCCAAGCAATCCTTGCAATGGCTTCTATAGCCAGAGCTTATCATAATAATAAAGGAGAAGCGGATCAAAGAGATGAAGTTATCACAACGATATATTCTCACCCATCCGATGCGGCGGCTCCTGCAGTACAAGGATATAAAATAATATACATCCTCCCTGATGAAAACGGATATCCTGATTTTGAGGCATTTAAAGAAGCGGTTAGTGAAAGAACTGCAGCTTTCTTTGTTGCGAATCCTGAAGATACAGGTGTATATAATCCAAGGGTAAGAGAGTTTACATCTCTTGTTCATAAGTTCGGAGGCCTATGCGGATATGACCAGGCTAATGCAAACGGTTTGCTAGGTGTTACCAGGGCGAAAGAAGCCGGATTTGACATGTGCTTTTTCAATCTTCATAAAACCTTCTCAACGCCTCATGGCTGTGGCGGACCTGCGACTGGAGCCCTCGGGGTAACAAGAGAATTGGAAAAATATTTGCCAGCTCCAATCATTGATTATGATGGGAAAAAATATTTCCAAAATTATGAAATAAGTAACAATCCATACAGCATTGGAAAAGTAAGAGCATACAACGGGGTAGCCCCCGTAATTCTGAAAGCCTATGCATGGATTATGTCTCTTGGCGCAGAAGGTCTTTATGAGGTTGCAAAAGTATCAGTTTTGAACAATAACTATATGTTTAAGAAACTTATGGAGCTCGATTTTGTTGATGCACCATATATTAAAGGAAAACAGCGTATTGAACAAGTCAGATATACAATAGAAAAATTAACTCAAGATACGGGAATAACCTCGGAAGATATTCAAAGGAGAATGATGGACTTCGGTATGCACTATTGGACTAGCCACCATCCTTATTATATTAATGAACCCATGACACTCGAACCTACAGAATCACCTTCGAAAGAGGACTTAGACGAATATATTGATACTCTAAAGCATGTATTTAAAGAAGCCTATGAAAATCCTGAAATAATAAGAACAGCTCCTAATCAAAGCGTATGCCATAGACTTGACGAATCAAGCTTGGATGACCCAAAACAATGGGCGATTTCGTGGAGATGCTATTTGAAAAAAGCTGAAGCTTAGGAAGGGTAAAGGATTATAAGAGTTGAAACGTATGGGATTTATTATTAATCCTGTTGCCGGAATGGGTGGGAAAGTTGGATTAAAAGGGACCGATGGGGTAGCAGATAAAGCTTTACTGCTTGGAGCTATTCCGTTGGCACCCGACCGCGCAAAAGAAGCATTGAATATCCTTAAAGATATAAAAGATGAAATTGAAGTATTTACATGTTCTGGAGAAATGGGCGAGAACGAAGCTGAAGAATATGGATTTATTACAAAAGTAATATGGGATTGTGCTGATAAAACTAATTGTACGGATACAATTGAAGCTGCAAAGAAGATGCTGGTTATAGGAATGGATTTAATCCTATTTGCCGGTGGAGACGGAACAGCAAGGGATATATATAATGCAGTCGGAGATAATGTAGCTGTAGTAGGCATTCCCGCTGGAGTTAAAATTCATTCTCCTGTGTATGCTAAAAATCCTTCGAAAGCAGGGGAATTAGCAAAACTTTATCTGAAGGATAAAATAAATAGGTTAAAAGAAGCGGAAGTGCTGGATATAGATGAAGAGGCCTACAGACTTGGATTTGTAAACACCAAACTCCACGGATATTTAAAAATTCCATATGAAAGAGGATATACACAAAATAGGAAGGCAGGTTCGCCACTTAGCGAGACCGCTTCACAAAACGCCATTTCTTTTGATGTGATTGATAATATGGAGAAGGATATAATTTATATTGTGGGACCTGGGACAACAACTCGGCCTATTATGCAGAACTTGAACCTTCCAAATACGTTATTGGGAGTAGACGTAATATGCAACAAACAGCTTATTGCTTTAGATGTGGCTGAAAAACAGCTTTTAGAGATTACTTCAAACCAAGAATGCAGACTTATTGTTACCCCAATTGGTGGACAGGGATATCTTTTCGGCAGGGGGAACCAACAAATCAGTGCTGAGGTAATTAAGAATATTGGTAAAAAAAATATCATTGTAATTGCGACAAAAGAAAAAATTAGCGAACTTCACGGGGATCCATTATTGGTAGATACAGGGGACAGCCTATTAGATGCTTCTTTAAATGGTTACCTGAGAGTGATAGTAGGTTACAAAGAACAAATAATATATCCAATAATTTAGTATTAGGAATTCAAAAATAATTATATAAGGAGAAACAAATGGCAAAATTTGATGATTTAAAAGGAAAGAGAGTAGTTGTTACAGGCGGAGCTAGCGGAATAGGGCTTGCGACTGCACAAAGATTTACATTAGAGGGAGCAAAAGTAGTAATTTTCGATGTTAATGAAAATGCGATAAACGAAGTATTGAAAAGTAATCCGAGTTTTGCAGGAGCAGTTAATGTTGATGTGGGCAGTGAAGAAGATGTGATAAAAGGATTTGAAAAGGTTGACCAACTTATCGGTGGGATTGACATATTGGTTTCTAATGCAGGAATAAGTATAAGAAAACCTTTTATTGAAATAGGATATGACCAGTGGAGAAAGGTAATGGACACTAATCTGGGAGGTATGTTTCTTTGCTCCAAAGAAGCAATAAAGAGAATGGAAAAACAAAAGGCAGGAGTAATATTGTTTACAGCATCAACAAACGGTATGCAAGGTCACCCTTTCTATGCTGATTACAACGCATCAAAGGCGGGGGTAATATTGCTTGCAAAAACAATCGCACTGGAATATGCACCATGGCTTAGGGTTAATGCTATATGCCCAGGCTATGTAATGACACCTATGCAAAAGGCTGAGTACACTGAAGAAATGTTTGCAGTTGTTAATGAAGGGATTCCTATCAAGAGACATGCTGAACCTGAGGAAGTAGCGGCATTGTTTGCTTTCTTGGCCTCATCCGATGCAGCATATATAACAGGCCAGTTTATTCCAATTGATGGAGGAGAAACGGCTTAAAGACTTATAAGTTGTAAGATAAAAGTAGACATTGTAAATGTCTACTTTTTTGTTGATAATTAACTATTGGAATAATAACCTTGCTATCATAATAGCTCAGGATAATGATCTTC
>CAYRVM010000031.1:4020-11545 GCA_964427575.1 uncultured Oscillospiraceae bacterium
AAACCAATGAAATTCATCCCCATTTTAGGAAGCTGGGAAATAATAATCGCAAGCAACATTATAATACAGCCAGCAAGCTCTCTACTTGTCAATTTCTCTCCCAAAATAAGCCAACCACCAACTGCTCCAAAAACAGCCTCCATACTCAATATAATCGAGGCAAGGGTTGGAGGGGCATTTTTTTGCCCTATTATTTGAAGAGTAAATGCAGTTGCTACAGACAACAATCCGCAATAAAGAAGGGGGAAGGTCAAAGCCTGCACTGAAGCCAGAGTTGTTGTTTCAATAAAGAAAGAAACAAGCAAGCTGAGTAGTGAAACAAAGGCAAATTGGAAAAAAGCGAGCCTTAATGTGGAAACGCTATCATTAAAATGATGTATTATCAATATATGGGAAGCCCAGAAAGCAGCTCCAATTAGAATAACAAGATCTCCTAAACCAATTGTTAAACTTTCGGTCATACAGAGAAGATAAAGGCCAACAGTAGCAAGCACCACTCCTATCCAAGCATTGGCGCCAACTCGATGCTTTAGGAATATTCCGAAAAGTGGAACTAGAATTATATAAAGGGCTGTAATAAAACCTGCCTTACCTGCAGTTGTAAATGTCATTCCGAATTGCTGAAGTGATGCGCCGCAAAATAAAACGGTACCGCATGAAATTCCCGCGATAATCATGGTCTTATTATTGAATTGTTTTACAATATTAGTTCCTTGGATATTCTTTTCCTTTTTCTCCATGAAATAAATCACTGGTAAAAGCACAATTGCGCCAAGCCCAAATTTTATTCCATTAAAGGCAAAGGGTCCCATTTGTTCTGATCCAATTCTTTGAGCAACAAAAGCAAAGCCCCAGATTGCGGATACGAGTAAAAGTATGAAGTTGGCTTCGATTTGTTTCTTATTCATATTAAAATTCCCCTTAAATTTATAATGTAGAATATTTTACTGAGAAAATATTCTACACTATTATTTTTTTTAGCTTTTCAAAACATAACCTAGATTAAATATGATTGCCCAAACATTGTCAAGATGTTAAAATGTCATCAGCTATACAAAGCTAATAATTCGAATTTTAGATTATTGAAATATATTTTTGCTCAATTGAGAGGGGAAGAATTATGAATTACGGATTTAACATTGGCAAGAACAAAGATGCCCAATATAGCGTTAGAGATATTTCGGATTTTAGAGACCTTATATCACAAAGCGCTAAGCTATTTAAAGATGAAGATGCTTTCATGGTTAAAGATACCCCTGGAGGTAAATATAGAGCAATTAAGTATCACAGTTTTGCTGAAGACTTAGAAGCTCTTGGAACTTCATTGATGGAATTAGGAATAAAAGGAAAGAAAATTGCAATTATCGGAGAGAATAGATACGAGTGGGTGCTTGGGTATCTCGCGGTTGTAAATGCCGGAGGAATTATTGTCCCACTAGATAAAGAACTACCCGTTGGCGAAATCAAAAATTTACTAGAAAGATCAGGAGTCTTTTGTCTTATATATTCCGGCAAGGTTGAAATATTAATTGAAGAGGCATCCCAAGGAATTGATGCTATAGAATATTTTATTAGTATGGATTCGGAAAAAAGAGAAGGAAATAGACTTTCTGAAAAAGAGTTGATTAATAAAGGGAAAAATTTAATAAAAGAAGGCAGTAAAGAGTACAAAGAATATGTGGAATACAAGACAGACCCTAGTGCGATGTCCATTATTCTTTACACGTCTGGTACAACTGGTCTAGCAAAAGGAGTTATGCTCTCGCAGAAAAATATCTGTGCAAACCTTATGGGAGTTTCAAAATTTGTAAAGTTAGGCAAAGAAGATACAACCCTTTCAGTTTTGCCTATTCACCATACATACGAGCTGACTTGTGACATACTGACATCTCTGTATAACGGGGCTTGCGTTGCATTTTGTGAAGGGCTAAAGCATATTGTAAAAAATATGGCAGAGTCTAGAACCACAATTCTGGTTGGAGTACCATTAATATTTGAGTCAATGCATAAGAAAGTTTGGAAAAAGGCTGAGGCATCTGGTAGCGCAGAAAAAATGAAAAAAGCCGTTGGAATATCGAAAGTCCTAAATAAATTAAACATAAAAGCTGCTAGGAGACTTTTCAAAGCAGTACATGCAGCTCTTGGCGGAAACGTTAGGATGTTTATCGTCGGGGCGGCAGCAACAGATCCAAATGTAATTGAAGATTTCAATGCCATGGGAATAAAAATGTTCCAAGGCTATGGATTGACAGAAAGTTCCCCTATAGTCGCAGTTAATAAAGATAATGATTATAAAGCTGCCGCCGTAGGATTCCCACTTCCAGGGACTGAGATAAAAATCGTGGATATGGATGAAAACGAAATTGGGGAAGTGATTTGTAAAAGCGATTCCATAATGATGGGATATTTTGATAATCCTGAAGAAACAGAAAAAGTTCTGAAAGATGGTTGGCTTTATACTGGAGATTATGGATATATGGATAAGGATGGGTTCCTCTATATTTCCGGAAGGAAAAAGAATGTTATAGTAACCAAAAACGGGAAAAATATTTTCCCCGAAGAAGTAGAACTATATTTAAATAAGAGCCAGTTTATTCAAGAAGTAGTCGTTTATGGAGTTGATGAAACAGAAGGTGACACATTAGTATGCGCAGAAATCTTGCCTGATTTTGAGCAGATAACTGAAAGTTTCGGAAACATAACCGATGAGGCAATTAGAAAATTGATAAAAGATGAAATTGATATAGCAAATGATAAAATGTCTACATATAAAAGAGTGAAGAGATTTGAAATAAGAAAAGTCGAATTTGAAAAAACAACTACTAAGAAAATAAAAAGGCAGTCAACAACTGAGAAGAAGTAGAAATTTACGAGGAGGAATAGTGATGGATAATGCGATTTATGACCCAAGAGCTATAGCTCAAGAAAAAGTAGATAGGATAAAAAATTGGGAAGACAAAAAAATCAAATACCGCGACATTAGACCGATTACCGATTTGAGAGATATGTTTTTATCAAGTGCAGAAATTTTTGCTGAACGAACGGCCTTTTATGTAAAAGACAGCAACTTGGCAAAATACAGAGGAATAACATATAAAGAGGCTAAAAGAGATGTTGAAGCGTTGGGTACAGCATTGCTTGAACTGGGCTTGCAAGGTAAAAGAATTGCGATAATAGGCGAAAATCGCTATGAATGGGCAGTTACTTATCTGGCTGCAGTTTGTTCAGATATAGTGGTAGTACCATTAGATAAAGAGCTTCCATACGATGAAATAAAATACTTAATAGAAAATGCGCAGGTTGACTGTGTAGTTTTTACGAGTAAGTACGAAAAATTATTTATAGAAGCTATGGGGCTAGAAAAAAGCACACTTAAAATTCTTATTAATATGGATACAACAGAAAATAACGAAAAGGTTTTATCCTTTAGCAAAGTAGTTTTAGATGGATTAAGTTTGATCAAAGAAGGAAACAAGAATTTCTCTAGTATAAAAATTGATAGGGAAAGTATGAAAATTCTTCTTTATACTTCTGGAACAACTGGTCTAGCCAAAGGAGTTATGCTTTCTCATAACAATATCACTGAAAACCTTATGGTTATGGGAACTTTAATTCTCATTGTACCAGAAGACGTGTTCTTCTCTGTGCTTCCAATTCATCATACCTACGAATGCACATGTGGTTTCTTATTACCACTGTATAAGGGAGCAGCAATTGCTTATTGCGAAGGATTAAAGTACATAGTTAAAAATCTAGAGGAAGTAAAGCCAACTATATTCTTAGGAGTCCCTCTAATATTTGAAAGTATATATAAAAGGATATGGGCACAGGCAAAAAAAGCTGGTTCCGCAGAAAAATTAAAGAAAGTCATCAAAATAAATGAAAAGACAAAGAAATTTGGTTTAGATTTAGCCCCAATATTGCTTAAGAAAGTTACTTCAGTTTTCGGCGGTAGGATGAGGCTGATGATTGCTGGAGGAGCGGCTATCGATCCTGAAGTGCTAAAAGGATTAAAAGCTTTCGGAATAAATGCAGTGCAGGGATATGGCCTAACTGAATGCTCACCAATTGTTGCTATAAATCCTGACTTTGATCCGAGAGATGATGCGGCAGGCTATCCACCACCATTTATAGAAATCAAAATAGACGATGTCAATGATGAAGGAATTGGAGAAATAATTGCCAAGGGAAACAATATTATGCTTGGATACTATCAGAATCAACAGGCAACCGACGAAGTGATTAAGGATGGATGGTTTTATACTGGTGATCTAGGATATATTGATAATGAGGGATATGTTCATATAACTGGAAGAAAGAAAAATGTAATAATAACTAAAAACGGCAAGAATGTCTTCCCAGAAGAGCTAGAACTTTATGCTGGCAAAATGCCATTTGTTGAAGAGTGTATGGCTTGGGCAAAGGAAGGACAAGACAGCGAGGATGTTATCATTAACTTGAGTATAAAGCCGAAATACGATGAATTAAAGGATGCATATCCTTATGGCATTAGCGATCAAGAAATATTAAAGCTCTTTTGGACAGAAGTTGATAAGATAAATAATGACTTACCATTTTATAAAAGAATTAAGAAAATTGATATTAGAAAAGAAGAATTCGAGAAAACTACAGGCAAGAAAATCAAAAGATTTTCTGCGTCAAACAAAATTGGCTAATAAACTCTTTAATCTACACATAAACTATGGTGGAAGGTATTTACATTTCACTAAATATTGGTATAATAAAGGGGTTGTTTTAGTTAATAAATAATTATTTTACAATCAAACTTAAGGAGGAGAAAGAATGAAAAAAGTATCATTATTGCTCGTAATCGTTTTACTTGTAGCAACATTTGCTACAGGATGCGGCGGAAGCGAAGACACAGCAGCAGAAAACATTATTAAAATTGGTGTATTCGAACCATTAACCGGTGAAAACGGTGGTGGCGGACAGCAAGAAGTTGACGGCATGACTTATGCCAATACTGTAAGGCCAACGGTTACTATTGGTGACGTAGAATACAAAATCGAATTAGTTGTTTCAGACAACCAGTCCGATAAAACAATGGCCGTAACATCTGCTAATTATCTTATCGATCAGGGTGTTGTTGCAGTACTTGGATCATATGGTTCAGGCGTTTCAATTGCAGCCGGAGAAGTCTTCTCAGGTGCACAAATTCCAGCAATGGGAGCTTCATGCACAAATCCTCAGGTTACAAATACAAATGACTGGTACTACAGAGTATGCTTCTTGGATCCTTTCCAGGGCACTGTTGTTGCCAACTATGCTGTTCAGAACGGCGCTAAGACAGCTGCAGTTATAACCCAATTGGGTGATGACTATTCAACTGGTCTTGGAAACTTCTTCATGGATTCATTCAAAAAACTTACAGGTGACGATGCTTCTATCGTAGCATCACAGACTTTCCAACAGAATCAGGCAGACTTTAATGCAATTCTTCAGAATGTAAAAGCTGCTAATCCTGATGTAATCTTTGCACCATCATCAATAACAACTGCACCACTTATCATCAAACAGGCAAGAGCACTAGGAATCACATGCCCAATCATGGGTGGAGATACTTGGGAAAATGTAAGCATTATTGAAAATGCAGGCGTAGATGCTGAAGGCATCATTCTGTCAACATTCTTTGATGCAGGTCTTGCCGACAGCAGCCAAGTTGCAAAAGATTTCGTAGATGGTTTCTCAGCTGCATATTACACTCCTGTTCCAGCAGTATCAGCTCTTGGTTATGACGCTTATATGGTCGTGATCGATGCTATTGAAAGAGCCGGAGCAACTGATGGACCTTCTATCCAAGCAGCACTTAATGCAACAGATGGATTTGAAGGCGTAACTGGTGCTATCACATTTGACGCACTAGGAGATGCACAAAAGAACATGGCAGTTATCAAAACGGTTACAAATGGCGAATTTGTATTCCTTAAAGCGGTAACTATCGAGTAGTAGTTTAAACATAGAGCATTATTTATAAGGCAGGGGGAGGATTATTCTCCTGCCTTGTTTATTGGGAAATGACACCTCAGTTTGGCTCAAATATGTAACATTGGAGAGTAATATGGACGCTTCGACATTTTTCCAAAATTGTGTAACAGGAATTTCATTAGGCTCAGCTTATGCACTGATTGCCATTGGTTACACGATGGTTTATGGCATACTTAGACTGATTAATTTTGCCCATGGTGACATCTTTATGATGGCTGGATATTTTACGGTTTTTGCAATAGCGACTTTTCGCATGCCTTGGTACATTGCAATAATCTTCGTCATCGTTGCGACAGTTATACTGGGCATTGCTATAGAAAGAGCGGCATATAAGCCACTTCGAGAATCACCGCGAATGTCAATAATGATATCAGCTATCGGGGTATCTTTTTTACTTGAAAACTCAGCCACATACCTTTTTACCGGTCTGCCGCGGGCATACCCGGAGCTGGGCTTTCTTCAGAAGGTTTACCATATCGGTGGTATTTCAGCACCAATCGTTACTTTTATCACGCCTGTCGTGACGATAGTAATCCTAATAGCACTTATATATCTTGTCAATCATACTAAAACCGGGATGGCAATGAGGGCGGCTTCAAAAGATTTTGAGGCGGCAAAGCTTATGGGCATCGAAATCAACCATATCATAACGATCACCTTTGTGATCGGTTGTTCGCTTGCAGCAATAAGTGCGATACTATATTTCTCGCCTCGCCCTATGGTTTATCCATTTAGTGGTCTGATGCCTGGACTTAAATGTTTCGTCGCAGCTGTAATCGGTGGTATAGGGAATATTCCAGGAGCCGTAGTAGGCGGCTTCATTATAGGGATTGCAGAAACATTCCTGGTAGCTTCATTCCCGTCAATGTCGGGATACAGCGATGCATTCACTTTCGTATTATTAATAATCATGCTACTCTTCAGACCGACGGGACTCCTCGGTGAGAAGATTGCTGAGAAAGTGTGATGATGATGGAATTTACAAATATAAAGCTTAAAAAATCAACAAAGTTGATTCTTACAATATTGCTGGTGATAGCATGCCTTATTCTGACTTACATGTTAGATAAAGGAATCATCGGAACGTCTTATACAATTCGAATCGTCAGGATCGCTGTGATTTACTCGCTTATTGGTGTATCAATGAATCTGGTCAACGGGTTTACCGGTGTATTTTCATTGGGTCAAGCTGGTTTCATGGCTATCGGTGCCTATTGTGTGGGTATATTTACAATACCTTTGGACGCTAGGGCAAATGTTTACTATCTTATGCCAATCAGTGACAAAATTGCTAGCGTTGTACTTCCCTTTGGTGTGGCTTTACTGATGGGAGGAATTCTAGCAGCGCTTTTTGCGGCCCTAATTGGGACCCCAGTATTGAAGCTTAAAAGTGATTATTTAGCGATTGCCACGCTAGGCTTCTCTGAAATTGTCAGAGCGGTGATTGCGAACGAACAATTGTGGCCGATTACAAACGGATCGCTAGGACTCAAAAGTATACCAGGATTCACTACGTTAT
>CAYRVM010000032.1:0-11519 GCA_964427575.1 uncultured Oscillospiraceae bacterium
CCAGAAATTATGGATTTAAAAAGCTAACTCCTTTCTTGTCTCAAACTAAGGAGTTTGAAATTGAATCAAGGAACTCAAAAGGCTCAAACGTTAAACTATATTTTGTAAAAATTAAATAAGAAGCAATTTAGGAAAGTGTAAATGAAAAAATACATATATATCTCTATCCTTGGAGCTTTCGGCGCAATTGCAAGATATACGCTTGAGAAAGCTCCTATAATTATCTCGGGTATCTCGAGCCCCACATCTTCATACCTTCAGAACTTCCCAATCAACACCCTAATTATTAATACTTTGGGGTGCTTCGCATTGTCATTTATTATTGATTTTTCCTTCGAGAAAAAACACCTGAGCAATGCTGTGAGACTTGGTATTACGACAGGATTCTTGGGGGCATTTACTACGTTTTCAACTCTTTGCAAAGAGAGCACAGAACTTTTCAGACTTGGAGAATATGGAGTCGGGTTAAGCTATATCATTGTTTCGGTTTTCCTTGGTCTTCTTAGTGTTTTTTTAGCTAACAGATTGGCGAAGCACATTGGCAAAACTTTTATTTCAAATGGAGGTGCCAAGCAATGGAATTAATTTTAGTTGGTATTGGCGGCGCAATAGGAAGCATTTCCCGCTTTCAACTTGGCAAAATGCTATCTAAAAGGGATAGAACATTTCCTTTAGCAACCTTCATTGTTAATATTCTTGGAGGAATTGGACTGGGAATATTTATAGGGCTAAATCATAATATGAACCTAGGTCTTTTTATAGCCGATGGATTTTTCGGAGCTTTCACGACCTTTTCAACTTTTATGTACGAAGGCGCATATCTTTTAGGACAAAATAAAAAAGTGAGTGCAATGATTTACATTGCAAGCTCACTTGTTCTGGGCATTCTTGGATACTATCTCGGGAATACTTTAGTTCTATCCATATTCTAATTTGATTTTAACTTCTAATGAAATTTCAATTCATTTCATTTATATAGTAACTACTCCGAATAGGCGTTAGAAAATTTCTATATAAATCTTTCAAATCTTTCCTTACCTGCTTTACAGATAGGACAAATGGATGGCGGAGATTCTTTAGCACAAAGATAGCCACATACCTTGCATCTGAAAACTGGATAGGGCAAGTTAGAAAAATTATTAGCTTTGGTGTTGTTAATTTCTGAATTGCCAATATCTGTACTTTCTTTAATTTTGATTTTATTTCTTTCTGATAAAACAGGTCGTCTTTCTGAAATAGGATCAGGCTCTTTGCTTCCATCCGAAAATTCTTTTGAAACATAAAGTGCGCAATAACATGTTCCAAATTGATTTACATCTTCATCACGATAATCACATGGGCAGATAATATCATTGTCTAAAGCAACGTCTTTGGCACTTAGTCTGCAAGGGCAACCCAAATAACCATAACGCTCTTGATTTACTAATAAACCGTCGATTAGAATAAAGACAGCTGATAAATCAGGGTTTAAAAAGTATCCAGATGCTTCAGCATCAGCCTTAATTTTCAAATAGAATGACCTTATTTTCTCATACTTTTCGCTTGTGAAACCTAATTCGTTACTTATTGCGAGCATTTCATCCATATCAGATTAGCTCCTTGATCTTAGCTTCATTAAAACCAATTATGCTTACATCATCATTAAAAACGATTGTGGGAAATGAACCACTTTTATTAAATTTCTCTAATGCTTCCATAGTTTCACGTAAATCTTCAGATTCTAATAGGTCTACGTCTATATAATCAAAACCTACGCCTTCGCTTCTAAGAAAATTTTTCGTCTTACGACACCAGCCACAGGTACTAAGGGCATATATTAAAATATCTCCTCTATCTTTTCCATCAACATGTATTTTATTCAATGCTTTATCCTCCTTTTCGTAGATGTCTAATTTTAACACTCCATTTTTACCATTACAAGAGGATAAAAATATAGTATAATCACTTGAAGAGTAATATTTTCATTTGGAGGTGAAGAAATGGAAAATAGATCTGTGAAGTATAAAGTCCTTAATGAAATAGAAAATAGATGGTCACCAAGAGCATTTAGCAAAGAGGAGCTCTCAATTGAGGATATTTTCGGGGTATTGGAAGCAGCAAGATTTGCTCCTTCTTGTTTTAATGAGCAACCATGGAGATTTATTTTAGCAATTAGCGAAGAAGATAGAGAAAAGATGATGCTGGTTCTCACTGAGCAAAATAAACTTTGGGCTATAAATGCACCGGTTTTAATTCTTATAATTTCAAAAAATAATTTTGCTTCTAGCGACAAGGAAAATCGTTGGCACGCTTTTGACTGCGGAACAGCTTGGGGATATCTATCTTTGGAGGCGCAAAGAAGAGGATTGATAACTCATGCAATGGGAGGCTTTAGCGTTGAAAGAGCAAAAGAAAGCTATAAACTGGGTGATGATTACACACCTATGGCAGTAGTTGCTCTAGGTAAGTATGGGGATGTTGAATCGCTTAATGACGATTTGAAAAAAAGAGAGCATCCTAGCACAAGAAAAGAAACAGCGGAATTGCTTTTTAAAAGTGGAGGTAAATAAATGAAAAACAAGAAAAAATTATTTATAATAATAGCGCTAACCGTGCTACTAATGATTTCGTTTTCGGCATGTACAGAACAAACCGATAATAGCCTGATTGATGAAGAACTATCTGGAAGCCTCGAGCTAGTTCAAACAGCAATTGAAGTTGCAAATGATTTAAAAAACTTGAATATGGAAAGCGTGGCGGAATACATAAATCCTGATACAGGCTTGACAATTATTCCATATTCAAATATTGACCTTACAAATGCACTGACGTTTACTCAGGATGAATTCATATTATTAAACGATAGCCCAGACCAATATACCTGGGGGAATTTTGACGGTTCAGGCGAGCCAATTTTACTCAACTTTTCAGATTATTACAATTTGTTTATATTTGATGTAGACTTTACAACGCCAGACTTGATTGGAGTAAATGAAAATATTGGGGCTGGAAATACTATCAATAATTTGAGTGAAGCATTTCCAAACACAGAATCTATAGAATTTCATATCAAAGGAATAGATCCAATATACGAGGGAATTGATTGGAGAAGCTTAAGATTGGGCTTTGAAAAGATTGATAATAAATATTTTCTTATCTACATAGCCCATGATCAATGGACAATCTGAAATAAAATTTAAAGGGGAAAATAATGATAACAGTTAATAATTTAAGCTTAGGTTTTTCTGGTAAAAAACTTTTCAAGGATGTAAATGTAAAGTTTACACCTGGGAATTGTTATGGGGTAATAGGGGCAAACGGGTCTGGTAAATCGACCTTGCTCAAAATACTCTCAGGGGAACTTGAGCCTAGCACAGGAGAGGTTGTAATACCTCCCAATGAAAGATTGGCAACACTGAAGCAGGACCATTTTGAATTTGATGAATTTACTGCCCTTGAGACAGTAGTAATGGGACATAAAAGACTCTATGAAGTAATGCAGGAAAAAGAAGTCTTATATGCTAAAGAAGATTTTAACGATGAAGATGGTATGAAGGCCGCGGACCTTGAGCATGAATTTTCTGAAATGGATGGATGGGACGCGGACACCAATGCGGAAAAACTATTGATGGGGCTTGGACTTGGCAAGGAACATCACGGGAAACTTATGAAGGACCTATCAGGTGGAGAAAAAGTTAAGGTTCTTCTTGCACAGGCTCTATTTGGTAATCCCGATGATTTGCTTTTGGATGAACCTACCAACTATCTAGACTTTAAAGCTATTTCATGGTTGGAAGAGTTCCTTGCGGACTATCCAAGCACAGTAATAGTTGTATCCCATGACCGACATTTTCTAAATAAGGTTTGTACCCACATGCTGGATATCGACTTTGGCAAGGTTAACATTTATGTAGGGAACTATGACTTTTGGTATGAATCAAGTCAGCTAGCTCAAAGACTACTTAAGGATCAGAATAAAAAGAGCGAAGAAAAAGTCAAGGAATTACAGGCGTTTATCGCTAGATTTAGTTCCAACGCATCTAAAGCAAAGCAAGCGACTTCTAGAAAGAAGCTTTTAGATAAGATTACTATAGATGACATCGTTCCATCGTCAAGAAGATACCCATTTGTTGGCTTCACTCCAGAAAGAGAAGCTGGCAAGGACATCTTGTTTGTTGAAGGAATATCTAAGACGATTAATGATGAAAAAGTTCTAGACAACGTTTCGTTTGTAGTGAATAAGGATGACAAAATTGTATTCCTAGGTAAAAATGAAGTAGCAAAGACTACTTTGTTCAAAATATTGATGGGGGAAATGGAACCGGATGAAGGTAGCTTCAAATGGGGAGTAACTACTTCAAGAGCATATTTTCCTAAAGACAATTCAGAATTCTTTGACGGCCTAGATGTTAAACTTGTTGATTGGCTTAGGGAATATTCAGAAGAAAAGTCTGAAACATTTATTCGTGGATTCCTCGGGAAAATGCTATTCTCAGGAGAGGATGCTTTGAAGTCTTGCAACGTACTATCCGGGGGCGAAAGAGTAAGATGTATGTTCTCAAAACTTATGCTTTCCAACGCCAATGTTTTGATACTAGACGAACCAACCAACCATTTGGACTTAGAATCAATTACTGCGGTTAACAATGGATTGATTGCATACAGTGGAAGCATGCTTTTCTCATCCCATGACCATAGTTTTATAAGCACCATTGCAAATAGAGTAATTGAAATAACACCAAGCGGACTCTTTGACAAGGCGATTGCATTTGACGAATTCTTAGAAGACGACGAAATGCAAAACGCTATAGATAAGATGTATAAGGTTTAAATAGCAAACTAAAATTATATAATAGTAAAAGAGGCCGTCTCTCCATAGAATTTTCATTCTGTTTTGCGACGGCCCATTTTCTTTTGATATTTATAATTATGTAAGGTGCTAACTATTTATTCTTTGATCTAGCTATAGCGTTTTCTTCTGTCCAATAATCGGTCTCAAGATCAATATCTCTGATAGAAACAAAGCCCTCTAATCCTTCTGTCTTTTCGTAATGGGCTAAAGCTTTTAATACGTATTTAAATCCTACTAAGATAATTGGAACATTTGCGAAAACTAATAAGATATTCATTAAATCTGCCAAGTACCAAATGTTACCAAGTTCTAGTTGAGCTAACACACAAAGAACTCCAAATGGTACAAATATGAACGCGCCAGTTACTCTAATTCCCATTATAAAGTTCTTGCCCTTTGATATTCTGTTTGCACTGATTTCAGCAAATACTATCATTCCGATCAAAGTAGTAAATGCAAATAATGCATAACATAGGGATAGGATTACTTGTACAAAACCATCCATTACAGTTCCAGGAACTAGTGTTTGAGCTGAAACCATAAATACTGCCAATTTTGCGTCCTTGATACCTTCCCACGCAACTCCAGCATCTCCTGTCCAAAGATGTGCCATAACTACTACAAATCCTGCCATTGAACAAATAATCATAGAATCGAAGAATACTCCCATTGATTGAACTAAACCTTGTTCAACTGGATGTTTGTTACTAGCTGCAGATGCTGCCATCGTAATGGTACCTTGACCAGCTTCGTTTGCCATAAGTCCTCTTTTAACACCTTGTTGTAAGGCAACACCGAAGACTCCTCCGAAAATAGCGTCAGGAGTAAAAGCTCCTCCGAAAACTGAACTAAAGAAATAAGGAATTTGTCTAAAGTTTATTAGTATTAGTATTAAAACTAGACCACAATAAATAACAGCCATGACTGGCACACAAATGTCAATAAACTTTACTACTCTTTTCATACCGCCTAAAACTAAAAATGCGATAGATACGATCAAGATAACTCCAATTGCATAATATACACCAGAAGTTCTTTCGTAAGTAGTACCACCTACAATATCAGCCACAGATCCTAATGCTGTAAATAAGTGGAAGGTTTGGCTCGGTACATTAAGCAAAGCATAAGTAATGAATAGAAGAGAAAGCGAAATCCCAATCCATGCCTTGCCTCCTAGAAGCCTTTGCCCATAAAATGGTAGACCTCCAACATACTCTTTATCTTTTTTCTCTTTAAAAAGTTGTGCAAGAACTGCTTCTGTGAAACCTAGAGCCATTCCGAAGAAAGCAGAAACATACATCCAAAATAATGCTCCAGGACCTCCGACAGAAACCGCTCCAGTAACACCCATAATATTACCAGGGCCTACTCTCATTGCTGAACTTAACATAAAAGCTGCAAATGGACTTATACCTATATCAGTAGCTTTTCTGTCAGCGACAATAAGTATGCTTTTTTTAAACTTTCTAATTTGAACAGCTTTAGTTTTTAATGTAAGAAAAATGCCTGTCCCTACTAACAAAAGTATGGAAAATGGAAACTGACCCAAAACAGGTATACTTGCATACCACTCTAAATTTTTAGGAAAGTCCCAAAGAAAATCAGAAATAGGAACAATAAATGCGAATAAATTATTAATTGACTCAAAAATTTGGTTCATTTGTTTTCCCCCTATATTTCTCTTAAAATTAAATCTTCATACGTTTCTCTTTTAACTATTAGCCTATCTTCACCGTTTTTTACCATTACTACTGCCGGTCTTGGAATCCTATTATAATTGCTCGCCATTGAATAGTTATATGCTCCAGTGCTAAATACTGCTAAGATATCTCCTGACTCAACTATAGGAACTTCTAAGTCCCAAATAAGGATATCGCCGCTTTCACAGCATTTGCCAGCAATTGTTACTATTTTATCTTTTTTAAGATTTGTTTTATTTGCAATTACTGCTTCATACTTTGCTTCATATAAAGCTGGTCTTGGATTATCTGGCATTCCACCATCTATTCCAACATAAGTTCTAAGATTTGGAACATCCTTTATTGACCCAAGTGTATATAAAGTAATTCCGGCTTCACCAATTATCCATCTTCCGGGTTCGATTGCGATCTGAGGAACCTTCAAATCATATTCTAAAGATTTCGAATATATTCTATTCATAATTGGTTCCATAAAGAAATTTAGACCTACTCTTTCCTCCCCTTTCACATAATGTATTCCGAAGCCACCACCAATATTTAATTCAGTTGCCTCAAAACCTAATTCGTTTTTAACTTCTTTAATTAAATTCATCGCAATGTCAACAGCTGCAAGATGAGAATCATTAATTAGCAACTGAGAACCAACATGAAAATGAAATCCCATTAGTTCTATGTTTGACATTTCAATGGCTTTGCTTATATAGTAATTCCTTACACTTTTATCTAAGGAAATACCAAACTTTGAATCAAGATGCCCTGTTGAAATGAATTTGTGAGTATGACTGTCAACCCCAGGAGTAATACGAAACAAAATTTGCATTATTGTATTACTTTCCTTCGCATAACGATTCAATACATCAAGTTCATATTCGTTATCAACGACTACACGACCTACTTTATTGTCAACTGCCATCTTAATTTCATCTACAGTTTTGTTATTTCCATGAAAATATACGTTATCCATAGGAATGCCTGCCTTAATTGCGGTATAAAGCTCTCCTCCAGAAACAACATCAACTCCCAACCCTTCCTTATTAATAAGTCTACACATTTCTAATGTTTGAAAAGCTTTACTAGCAAAAACAGCCCTGGTATTTGGGTATTTTTCTAGAAAATCTTCTCTTATTTCTTTGCATCTTTCTGAAATGTGGGATTCTGACACAACATAGAGAGGGGTGCCGTATTTCTCTGCAATACTAACCGTGTCACACCCGTCGAAAATGAGATTATCCATTTTTATTGTTCACACTTATCCTTTCTAATGTAGATATGCAAAACCTAAAAATATATGCATAAAATACTTAACATTAATAGTACCCAAGAATCATGCCAAATCCAGAAGTTACTAATTACCAACACATTTGTAGCAAGTAATAATAATACAGGTGATTTCAGTCCGCAAAAGCGGACTGAAATCACCTGTATTATTATGTTTATCATTAAAAACTCGTAAATATCAAACAAATTTTGTTCCGCGGATGCGGACCAGATTCCATAAATTCGGAATTTTATTAATTAATTATATAATAAATTAAAGCAGATTATATTTTTTTAATTTATCATAGAAGTTAGTTTTTCCTATTTTAAGCATATTCATAACCAACATCTTATCGTTTCCAGTTACCTTTAAAGCATCAATTAATGCCTTTTTCTCTGCTTCTTCCAACAAATCTTTTAGACTTTTTCTAACTAGCATATCTTTTTCATCTAAAATTTTAAAAATGTTAGGTGGTAAGCATTTTGTATCGATAAGTAATTCATCAGTAATGTTTATAGCGCGCTCCAAAATATTCTCCAATTCTCTAACATTGCCAGGCCAATCGTAATCCGCTAGAGCCGACTGGAAAGCAGCGGTTACAAATTTAGTTGGAAGGCCAAGTTTCTCACAAATTTGTTTTGTCAACTTGCTTGCTAATATTTCTATATCAGACTTCCTATCTCTTAAAGGAGGAATTAGAATAGGAAATACATTTATTCTATAATACAAGTCTTCTCTAAAATCGCCTCGTTTAATTGCAGATTCTAAACTTTTATTAGTTGCAAGAATAATTCTTACATCTACCTTAATCTCTTCGGTTCCCCCTATTTTGAAGAAAGTTTTGTTTTGCAAAACTTTCAATAGTTTAACTTGTGAAGATAAACTAATTTCACCAATTTCATCTAAAAATATTGTACCCCCGTCTGCTTTCTTAAATAACCCCTCCTTACCTGTAGTAGCAGCACCAGTAAAAGAACCTTTTTCATGACCAAACAACTCGCTTTCAAGAAGCATTTCTGGCATTGCGGCACAATTGACATGTACAAAAGCATTGCTTTTTCTATTACTAGCATTATGAATGCACTTTGATAGTATTGTTTTGCCTGTACCACTTTCTCCTAAAAGTAAAACGGTAGAATTAGTTTTAGATGCTTTATATGCAAACTTTTTAACATTTTGTATTTCTGGGCTTTCACCTAGAAAATCTGTGAAATCATCATAGCTCGACATGTTTTCGTCAAGTAGATGTTGAATTTCTTGGGCATAAGATAAGGCTTCATCTCGTTCATCCAATGCTCGTTTTAATGAAGAAATATCTTCAACTTTGAGAACTGCTCCTCTTCGAACCCCGTTTTTTTCGAAAGGGACAAGTGAACACAAGACGGGAAAACCATTAATTTCAGTAAATTCATCTACAAAACTATTTACTGCACCCTTCGAAACATCGTAGAATTCTTGTATGGTCTTTCCATTTTCATGAATATCGAAAATACTTTTACCAATAACATCAAATTCTGATATTTTACTCTTTTCTCTGAAAGATGATCCGTTTAATATACTCTTAATAGACTCTCCCCTTGCAGTATATCCAGAAGCTTGAAAAAACTTAACAGCTTGTGTATCCTTATCAATGATTACCATATGCCCTATAGAGTTTATATAATTCATAGTATATATTTGATCGCTAACTCTAATCTGGATAGTATTATTGTTTCTATCAATTCTTATAAAAATATCTAAATTATTAAATTTTGAATTCAACTCATAAACACTAAAATCGCAAGTGTTTTCCCAACGACTAAAAACAGGTGCTAAATCTTGCTTGTTAAAAAAACCTGTTGCTAAAATAATATCCCCTAAATTTACTTCATCTTCAGGTATTCCAATATTTTTTAAATCAATAGGAAGGAGTCCTCCATCATCTTTGCCTAAGTTATTATCAGCAATTATAACAAAGTCACCTTTATTAATAGCTCCAGAAGGATGGCCTACAGCCCATTGATTTTCAATGCCAAATATTTCCTTTGCTTTTTTATTATAAAGTTTAATAATTCCATCATTATCAATAAAAATTAAACCTTCCTTTACAATATTGGCAAGAAAATTAAATTGATCATCATTAATATTCATAATTACTACCTCATATTAGAATGAATTATATTATAACTAGTAATTAGTATACATTAATTAATATAATTTAACATATTTTCTTATATAACATTAATTGAAGGAATATTTCGACTATTAGTTTTTGCCAAAAAATCTCTTGCCTTTCTTTGTTAAAGTGTTAACATAAAAATTGTGACAGAAATGACACAGTTTTTTCTTTTTTTGAAAAACTCAAGAAGTCATGAATATTATCATCCGGGAGGAATAAAATGTCTAGTAAAGTAGAATTAGATTCAGGTTCAGTCAGTAAAAAAAGTAAAGAAAGTAAGGCATTAATACAGAAAGACCCGAAAAAAAGTTGGGTTTCTCTAGCTATAATTATCCTAGGCACAGCATTTGTGGCACTATTACTTATAATGGCAAATGGTAACGGATTGGCAGAAACAGGTGAAATTATTTCTGAAAACGCTGATGGCCAATTATATAATATATACGAGTCTCTAAAATATGAAAAATCCATACACATTCTAGCCATGTTGCTAGTTGGTTTTGGATTCTTGATGGTATTTGTTAGAAAGCATGGTTTCAGTTCTATTACAGCAACATTTTTAGTTGTTAGCGTAGCTCTTCCACTTTATATGGTTATTAGAAGTTTTGGAGGAGAAGAATTCCAAATTTCGATAACAAGCATCGATAGTTTTATTTTAGCTGAATTTGCGGCGGCAAGCTTGCTTATTGCAATTGGGGCACCCCTTGGAAAATTGAAAATGGATCAATATTTGGCTATGGCCGTATTATTTATCCCAGCATATATTTTAAATGAATGGTTGATTCTTGAAAGCGGTTACTTCCCTGGATTCGTAGATGCCGGTGGATCTGTTGTGATTCATGCTTTTGGTGCCTACTTTGGACTTGGAGTAATTTCAAATACATTATCTAAATTTGCTGATGGGCCACAAGCAGAAAACAACGCGACAAGCAATCAATTCTGTTTGGTTGGGAGTATGGTTCTTTGGATATTTTGGCCATCGTTTACTAGCGCTTTAGTGGCGCCTGAACTAGTTCCACTGACTGCAATCAATACAGTATTCGCATTGTGCGGAGCAACATTAGCGACTTATGTTTTCTCAAGGATAATCAGAGGCAAAATTGAGATTGAAGATATAGCAAATGCAGCCCTAGCGGGTGGTGTTGCAATAGGAAGCGTGTGCAACCTTACATCCCCAGGCTATGCAATCCTAATCGGACTTGTAGCTGGAACCTTGAGCACTGTTGGATACGCAATAATAGCACCTAAAGTTGAAAAGCTAATCAAAGGAACAGACACATGTGGAGTACATAACCTGCATGGAATGCCTGGGGTCCTCGGCGGTCTTGCCGGCATGTTCTTCGCCAACAGTCCCGGACTACAATTCGGCGGTATCCTATTGACTGTTGTCCTAGCATTCATAATGGGCAAGATAGCGGGCACCGTAATCAGACTTCTTGGACAGAAAGAAATTCCATATAGTGACGAAGATGAGTTCATAACAGAGCACTAGGAGAAACCAGAAATAACAGGTAGAGTGTAAATATAATATAAACATAAATAATAAGTAAACAATTAACAAAAGCGAACTTC
>CAYRVM010000033.1:0-11518 GCA_964427575.1 uncultured Oscillospiraceae bacterium
ATAAAATATAAAAGCGACTTGCAGAGCAAGTCGCTTTTCTTTAGATGAGATAACCTATATTATATGTGGCACCCTACCATTCCATTTTTCTCAAAGTATCTTTGATGATATTCCTCAGCTGGGTAGAATGTACTTGAATCAGTAATTTCTGTAACGATGGCTTTTGGGAATCTGCCAGAATCATTGATTTTTTGTTTCACCTTCTCTGCAGCAAGGCGCTGTTCATGATTATGTATAAATATTGCAGAGCGGTATTGGGAACCATAATCCGGCCCTTGTCTGTTAAACTGAGTTGGATCGTGCATTGAAAAGAACTTCTCCAACAAGGCTTCATAACTTATTGCTAGCGGATCAAAGATAACTTCAACCGCTTCCGCATGTCCCGTTGCGCTTGTGCAAACTTGCTTATAGGTTGGATTTACAGTTGTTCCACCAGTGTATCCAACCTTCACATCGATAACACCTACAGTCTTTCTAAATGAATCCTCAACTCCCCAGAAACATCCAGCCGCAAAAGTAGCTTTATCAAAGGAGCTTTCGTTTTCTATGAAAGCCTCTTTTGGAAAATCTTCGACCTTATTTGATGGAAAGAACTTGAGAGCTACTGAGTTCAAGCAATAGCGAAGCCCAGTTGGGGCTGGCCCATCTGTGAAAACATGTCCTAAATGTCCTTCACATCGTGTGCATAAAATTTCAGTTCTAACCATACCGAAACTTACATCTTTGTTTTCAATAATATTTTCCTTAGCAAAGGGTCTAAAAAAGCTTGGCCAGCCAGTGCCGGAATGGAACTTTGAATCCGACTTGAATAAAGGGAGGCCGCAACCTGCGCAAAAGTATATTCCGTATTCTTTTTCGTCTGTGAGCAGACCGCAGAAGGCTTGCTCGGTGCCTTGTGCCCTTAGGATTCGAAACTCTTCAGGCGAAAGCTTTTCCTTCCACTGAGCTTCTGTTAAATTTGCTTTTGTGGTTTCTACAATCTTGCTTTCGAAGCCGTCCTTTTCGAGGAGAGCAACCGAGCACTTATAATCTATATTTGTTTTTTCAACACTTTTTTTACCAAACATTTTAATACCTCCATATAATTTCATTATTCCCATTTGCGAAGTAAAGTAAACAAAATTTATTGCTTGTAAACAATTGACAAGTATATACCACAAACATATAGTTAAATTCTGAGGAGTTGAGGATATGGAAACATTAATATTGGGGATATTTATTAGTACAGTTGGGCTAGCATATTTTATATATGGAAAGAAAATGGATGAGAATAGATTTCTTTTTGTAGGTTTAGCGATGATGATTTTTCCATATTTCCCTGGGAACTTTGCAATAGTATTAATAATCGGTATAATACTAGCAGTCAGCCCATTTATAATTGATAGATATTTGTAATTGATTATTGGTTGAGTAAACTCATTTAAATAAATTAGAATAATGGAGATTAAAATGAAAGAAATATTTGAAAGTTTTGTAATAGAATTTGTGAGATGTTTTAATGAGAAAGATGCAAGCGGTGGAAAATGGAGAGAACCTTGCTTTGCTTATGCCAGTGCAAATGACCCAATGTTCAAAGAACTTAAAACGGTAATTGGAAAGCACCACAAACTACCTGAAGATATAATGGAAGATGGCAAAACGGTTTTAACTTATTTCATACCTATTAATAAAAATATTGCAGACTCAAACATCTCTGGATATTTTGCATCGGAAGATTGGGCGAGAGCCTACCTTGAGACGATTGATCTTATAAAAGCCATTAATGCTGGGCTTGATCATCTTTTCAAACTCCACGGATGGAAAATTGAATTGACTGCGGATAATAGGAGTTGGGATCCTGAGACAATGAAATGTAATTGGTCGCATAGGCATGCTGCGTATATAGCAGGTTTAGGAACCTGGGGAGTAAACCACGGATTGATTACTGAAAAAGGTTTATGTGGAAGAATAGGAACGCTTATTACAGACGCATATATTGAACCAACAGAGCGCCCAGAAATTGAATGTGTTGATGCATGCACGGTATCAGCACTAGGCCTCCCAGATATTTATAAAAACTGGGATTGCAAGGCTGTAACAGACGAGAATGCAGTTCACCACGAAGGCATTGGTTTTGCTGATGTGTGTGGAAAATGCATGTGCGGAATGCCGTGTTCAACGGGTAATCTTTCAAAATAAAAAGCTATTTTATATTTAATAGAATTTAAATTTAAAGGATTTGGGATATTTCACCAAATCTTTTTTTATTCTTCACGTATACTTCACATAACAGTTATATTATGAGCTCAAGTTCAAGAATAGATGGGAATAGTCCCTTCTAAAAGAAGATTAAGGAGAAACAAAATGAAATCAATAAAATTTATGACTGTAGTTGCTTTGATAACGGGTGCTCTTTTAACATCTGGAGTTGCATACGGTGCAGAAACTACCTACGGATCAGGGACAGCAATAATCGACACAGATTACACACTACAAGAAATGTTAACCTATGCAATTCAGGACGAGTATGTTGCTCAAGCTGAATACAACGCAATAATTGCTAAGTTTGGCGCTGTAAGACCTTTCTCAAATATTGTTAAAGCGGAAAGCACACATATCAATTTACTAACTCCTCTTTTCAATACTTATGGGTACCAAGTTCCAGCAAACGATGCAGCTACATACGTAGCAATACCTGCCACTTTAATTGAGAGCAAAGCAGTGGGAGTTACAGCAGAAAAAAATAATATTGCAATGTATCAAGCATTCTTGAAGGAAGACCTTCCAGCTGACGTGCAAATAGTATTTGAAAGATTGCTTGCAGCTTCAGAAAATCACCTTAAGGCATTTGAAAAAGTTTCAACAGGCATAGCAAACAATGGGATGATGAGAAACAACAATGGGTCGACTTTTGGAAATAGAAATTGGGTTACAAATAGTAATTCCTTCGTAAATCCAAATGGAGATGTTAGACAAGGAAGAGGTATGGGCGGCATGGCATTAAACAATGGAGTTTGTATAATTCAATAATTACTGTTAAAATTAGAACAATAAGAAAAGGGGGGTGCATAATGCATCCCTCAATCATATATTTTTATAAAATTAGAGGGAGATAATTCATGAAAAATAAAAGCCGTAGTTATATTAGGAGAGTTGTGCAAGTCTTCTTTTTCGTACTAATCGGGGCTATCGCAGTCAATAAAGTTCTACTAGAGGCAGGACAAAGCATACCGTTTCTATCAACGGCTTCTTTGCACACTTTATGCCCATACGGCGGAGTAGTGACGCTTTACGAATTATTTACTACCGGGGCATTTGTACAAAAGCTACATTCCTCAGCAATAATCTTAATGGGAATAGTCTTCTTTTTAACAGTGCTCTTCGGACCAGTTTTCTGTGGTTGGGTTTGCCCACTTGGATCGATCCAAGAATGGATTGGCAAGCTAGGAAGAAAATTATTTGGGAAAAAGTATAATAATATAGTTCCTGAGAAGCTTGATAAAATAATGAGATATTTCAGATACGGAATTTTAGTTCTTATTGTCTACATGACAGCAAAATCGGGGCTCCTTCTTTTTGAAAATGCAGACCCATATTATGCACTCTTTAATTTTTGGACAGGAGAAGCGGCAATGGCTTCTATTATAATCTTAGTTGTAACATTAGCACTTTCCTTATTTGTGGAAAGACCTTGGTGCAAATATGCATGTCCTTATGGAGCATTATTGGGGCTAGGAAACTTAATAAGTATATTTAAAATTAAAAGAAACGATAGCACATGCATTAACTGTAAAAAATGTGATGTTGCATGTCCAATGAATATAAAAGTCTCAACAAGTAAGGCTATCAGAGATCATCAGTGCATAAGTTGCTATGAATGCACATCGGAAAGATCTTGCCCTGTTGTTGACACTGTGAACCTACAAATTGGAAATTCAAATAGCAAAATAAAATAAAAAATTAAGTTGAAAGGTTGGTAATAAGATGAAAATTAAAATGTTGCCTATGGCAATTATTATAACAGTATTAATATTTGGAGGAATAGCTGGTTCAGATTATCTTGGACTTTGGAAGACGACTAATGAGAAAGTGCCTGGTACAATTGAATCAGGAACTGCAGAGGGGAGTTATAACCCAGCAGATATTAAGGGTTCGTATGCTTTCAGTGATATTTCTTCATATTTCGAGATAGAAGCTTCAGTTTTATTTGATGCTCTAGGAATTGACCCGACATCTGATCCTGCGGTATTTAAGGTTAAAGATTTGGCAGCGCTATATGTTGACTCAGAAAATGAGATTGGGGCTGAGTCAGTTAGACTCTTCGTTGCCCTTTATAGTGATTTGCCATATAATTTAGATGGTAGTTATTTACCTGCTAAAGCAGTAACAATAATTAAAGAACACAACTTAAACTTGACACAAGAGCAAATTGATTATCTAGACACGCATCAGATATAAAAAATCTGATCAAAATGTTTAATACTAACATTACGTAAAAAGCAATAATCTTGGGGATAGAATAATGAAGATTGACATTATAAATGTTGAGCACGACCACCCAACGGTGGATATTGCAAAGGGACGGGTTTTGAGTGCGGTGCCCGCGGCCAGGCGCCGTGGATGCAAGTACATCAAGATCATCCACGGCTATGGCTCCTCCGGTACCGGAGGAGCCATTAGGCAGGCCCTGCCTGCCTTCCTGGCCGGGCACAAAGCCAGCGGTTTTATCCGTGACTACGCGGTCGGCTCCGACTTCTCCCAAAACCGGGATCCCGGCATCAGACTTGGTAATCTTTATCCCGAGCTCAAGAAGGATCCTGACTTCAGGACTGGCAATGAAGGGATTTCAATAATTGTACTTTGAACGAAAACTCCGAATCTTAACATAAGATAAATTCGGAGTTTTGCTAATTTATAGAACCAAAATTAAATTGCTATAAATTCAGAGTTATTTAATGTAAAATTAACAATTATAGATGTATTATAAGGAGGGATATCGATGATTAGCAGGGAAAAATTGAAGGCGCAGCTCGAAATTGAATTGAAAAACTTTGAGATGACCCACCCAAAGTCAAACGAGATATATAAAAAGGGTAAAGATAATCTTCTTTATGGCGTTCCGATGAACTGGATGCAGATGTGGCCAGGTGGATTTCCCATAACTATTAAAGAAGCACACGATGCAAAAGTAATAGATGTTGACGGAAACGAATATGCAGACTTTTGCCTCGGATATAGTGCAGCCTTAAATGGGCACAACCCTACCAGAATAATTGATGCAATTAATAGTCAAATGAAAAAAGGAAGCGTTTTAACATTACCTACAGAGAATGCCTACTTAACTTCAAAAAAGCTTGAAGAACGTTTTGGTCTGCCAGTTTGGGGATATGCCCTAAGTGCTACAGATGCGAATCGTTTTGTTCTAAGGGTTGCTAGAGAAATAACTGGGCGAAGCAAGATACTTGTCTTTAATGGTTGCTATCATGGAACTGTAAGCGAATGTTTTATCTCCCTAGATGAAAATACACCCAAAACAAGAGTAGGGAATATGGGGAAAGCTTTTGAAACGCCTGACACAACTAAGGTAATAGAGTTTAATGACTTTGATGCCTTGGAAAGAGTGTTAAAAACAGAAAAAATAGCATGCCTTATTATGGAACCGGTAATGACAAACATTGGGATTATACACCCAGAGCCAGGATTTCTAGATGCATGCAGAAAACTGAGCAAAGAGACAGGAACGCTTTGGATTATAGATGAGGCCCACACAATAACAGCAGGGCATTTAGGATACACCGGATACGCAGGACTCGATCCTGATATATTGGTCCTTGGAAAGTGTATCGGCGGGGGCTTCCCCGTGGGATGCTACGGCATGAAAAGAGAAATAGCCGAGCGCCTATACGACAAAACTAAAGCAGAATTTGCGGATACCAGCGGCATAGGCGGCACCATGACCGGAAGCCCCATCGCCATGGCGGCCATACTAGCGACCCTCGAGTATGGCCTCACCAAAGAAGCATTTGAAATAAGTATCGCGATGGCTGATGAATTTATAAGGGGAACTGAAAGGGTTATAAAAAAATACGACTTACCATTTTGCACAAATCAGTTAGGAGCCAGAGCAGAATATGTCTTTTCCGATAAACGGGCAAAAAATGCAAATGAGCAATTATCGGATCACGAGCTTTATGAGTATTTCTTTGTAGCATCTTTAAATAGAGGTTTCATTATGTCACCATATTTTCACATTATGGCATCTTTTTCTCAGGCAACATTAATAGAAGATGTTAAGAGGCATGAAACAGTATTCGAAGAAATTGTCTCAAAACTTCAATAATAGAATAATATAAGCAAACATTGAGACCCTAGAAATATTTTATGGCTAGGGCCTGTTTTGTATATAAACTTATGTTGATAATTATAAAGAAATATGAGAATATAAATATAATTTTATATTGCCACGTCGGTATAACTTCAAATTTTGAGAATTTCGAAGTTAATAGAAAGCAGGCTCTTCTTAATGGATAAAACTTTCATCATAGATCTTGTTTACAATATAACACTTCTATTAAGCTTGGGCTTAATCTATACAGTTTTTCAAAAGAGATTAAATATTAAAATTTGGGTTCTTAACATTTTGCTCGGCATAAGCGTCGGCCTTGTTGGGTTACTAGTTATGACAATGTCGGTGCACTTAACGAGTGGAACAATATTTGATGCTAGGTCTGTTTTGATGAGCGTGACTGGTATGTTCTTTGGTTTGATTCCAACTTTAATAGCAGGAGCAATTATGACAATATATAGGATTACGATAGGTGGAGCCGGTGTTTATGCGGGCATTCTGTCAATAATTACAACCGGTGCAATTGGAGTATTTTGGCATTATTATAGATTAGATAAGATAGTGAAGAAAAAAAGCACGTTCATGGTAGAGTTCTATTTATTTGGTATACTAACTCATATTACGATGTTGCTTTGTATGTTCGCTTTCCCATTTGATCAAGCTATAAGTGTTCTAAAGGCAATAACTTTACCTGTAATTCTCTTATATCCAATCGGAGTTTACTTGTTGAGTATTTTACTAGTTAATCAACTTTTAAGAAAAGAATTAATGCTTAGCTTAAAGAAAAGTGAGTCATTATTTAATCAATTCCTAGAGCATAGCCCTATTTATATATATTTTAAGGACCAAGGCATGCGTATGGTTAAGTTGAGTAAGAATTTTGAAACAATGACCGGGAAACCTTTAAAAGAGTTGATTGGCAAAACGACAGATGAGATTTTCCCACCTGATATGGCCCATCGAATAAATGAAGATGACAATCAAGTTTTTAAAAACGGAAATATTGTTCAATTATATGAAGAGCAAGATGGAAAAACATTCTTAACAACTAAATTTCCTATTAAAATTGATAATGAGACCCATTATATGGCAGGTTATTCCTTGGATATAAGTGAAAGAATAAATCGAGAAAAAGAAATACTCTTTTTGAGTTATCATGACCCACTGACTGGTCTTTATAACAGAAGATTTTATGAAGAAGAAATATTGAAAATTGACGTCGAAGCAAATCTTCCAATATCTATCATAATTGGAGATGTCAATGGTATGAAACTGATAAACGATTCATTTGGTCATTATGAGGGGGATCAACTTCTAATAAAAGCAACTAAGGCAATAAATGAAAATCTTAGAGTTGACGATGTTGTCATTCGATGGGCTGGAGATGAGTTTGTAATAATCTTGCCGAAGACTACTGAAATTGAAGCAGAAGTAATCATGAGTAAAATTAACAAAACATGCGAGGCTGAATATATCAAAGCTATTCAGATTAGTGTATCGTTTGGAGTGGAAACAAAAAAATATGAAAGCCAATCAATTGAAAAATTACTGATAGCAGCTGAAAAAAATATGTATAAGAATAAAATTATGCAAAACATTGACCAGAAGGGAAATGTTATTAATACGATTATAAATACGCTTCACGAGAAAAATCAAAGGGAAGAACTGCACTCAAAAAGAGTTAGCGAATATAGCGTTAAACTTGCCAAAGCGATGGCTTTTTCAGAAATTGATGTTAGCAAAATTAAAATTGCCGGCATGTTACATGATATTGGCAAAATAGCACTTGAGGAAGGAACTTTAAACAAGCAAACTACTCTAACTGATTCGGAATGGGAAGATATTAAAAGACATCCAGAAATAGGATATAGAATTATTGGTTCCTCGTATGAGATGATAGATATTGCCGAATATACTTTGTCACATCATGAGAGGTGGGATGGCAGAGGTTATCCTAAAGGCTTGATTGGGGAAGAAATTCCTAAAATAGCTAGAATAATTGGAATAGCAGACGCATATGATGCCATGACAAGTGCAAGAACATACAGAAAAATATTGAGCAAGGAAGAAGCAATAGTTGAGATAGAAAAGAATCGTGGCACTCAGTTTGATCCAGAAATTGCAAAGATATTCATCGAAAAAGTCCTAAAGACTGGCTGAGATTGATCTATAATTAGAGTTCAAAACAAAGGTCGCAAATGGAGAAACAGTTGATTTAACTACTGAAAAATCTCTAATCCAACCTTCGCAAGGAGCCGTAATGCAAACAGTTGCGAATACTCCTGACTCAATTGGATATAGTTCAATTGGAGCTCTTGACAACACGGTTACTAAAATCACAATTGATGGCGTTGAAGCGAGCGATGAAAATATCGTAAACGGAACTTATAAGATGGCAAGACCTTTCATATATATAACAATCTAAGCCCGTTGATTATAAATAATTAGCGGGCTTTATTATTGCGCATTATCCTATAGGTTGAAAATTATCAGTTTGGAATCAATTAGCAAATAATAATAAGAGTTGCAAATATAATAAATTGGTGTATTATGAAATTAAGAAAAAAATAAATCAGATTCAAAAATAAATGGATTAGTATTTACTTGAAGCGACTAGAAAATGCAGCCAAGTGAGTTAAAGAGGGTGAAAACTTGGCAAGATATTTGGATCAAATCGAGGCGACGCTTAAAAGAGAAATAACAGGTTTGTATAAACAAGCTTTTGGAAAAGGACCAGATGATACATCGGTTAGGATATTTGAACATGTAATTTTAATCAAACTTGAAGGAGCATTGTCACAACTTGAAGAAAGCTTGATGAGCTCTGTTGTTGGAGAAGAAATAGTTAGAAAAATTAGGGATGAATTGATTTTAGAACAAACTTCGGTTTATGTCCCACAAGTAGAAAAGATTGTTAATGCAAAAGTCGAAAAAGTAAACTATACAATGAGCAAAAATAATAAAACAATGTACCTATTCTTACTGTGTGAAAGGAGTATAGAGGAGGATCATAGGAGATAATTTAATAAGAAGATAGGGGATCAAAAGTCTTTTATCCAATATATATGTAAATAATAAGAATTATGTTAGCAAATAATTTGCTTCAGTAATTTTTATAACAACATTTAAAGAGAGGTTTCTTTAATGTTGTTTTTTTTATCTAAAAAAGGAGGTAAACATCATGATGACTAAAAGTAAAAATCTAAAAAAAAGGATTGCTGTCTTGTCCATTCTTTGCATGGTGATCTCCCTAATGCCAGCGGGCTCATTCGGATTAGAAACATCAGACATTTCGGGGCACTGGGCAAAAGACAATATTCAAAACTGGGTAGAAAGAGGCTTGATTAATGGATATGAAGATGGCACTTTCAGACCAGATAGCAATATATCAAGAGCAGAGTTCATGACTCTAGTAAACAAGACGTATAACTTTACTGAGAAAGCAGAATTGGGATTCTTAGACGTAGGAGAAAGCGATTGGTATTTCTCAGAGGTGGCTAAGGCTAAAGCAGCAGGCTATATCTCAGGATACCCAGATAATACCATGAGGCCAGAAGGATCAATAACCAGATCCGAGGCAGCAGCAATTATTATGAGAATTAACAAACTGGAAGGAAACTTGAAAGAATCAGCAAAATTTACGGATGCTCTCAAATTAGATTGGGGAGCTAGTGCTATAGGTGCAGTCTTCAAACATAAAATAATGAACGGCTATCCTGATGGCAGCTTTATGGCACAAAATTTGATTAAGCGTGGAGAAGCAGTAGTTGCTCTTGATAAAGCAAGCGCATACTCAAAAGCTAACACAACTTATGATGTCGCAGGTACATATGGGCCGGCATCTGGGACTTTGGCTGTAGAAGGCAATGTAATTATTACGCAAAGTGATACAATCCTTCAAAATATGGTAATAGCAGGAGACCTTACAATTCGTAAAAGCGTCGGAGAAGGAGATGTTAACCTAAATAATGTTACAGTCAAAGGCGAAACTCTTGTCTGCGGCGGTGGACCAAATAGCGTATGGGCATACAACTCAAGATTTGGAACTGTAACAATTATAAAAGAAGTAGGGGACATCCGTTTCCTAATCACAGGAACAACAACTGTAGACATGGTTATAGCCGAATCGAGTGTTAAACTTGAAGAACAAGACATGGTAGGCGCTAACGTAGGATTTATTGAAGTCCACTTTGAGGGGCAACCACATGATACTTTAATATTAATCGGGTGCTTTGGCGATGTGGATGTTAACAACCCAGATACGAACGTAGAAATGCCAAGCGGAACAACAGTTGACAGCATGTGTCTCAATCAAAGAACCGATGTAACAGGGGAAGGCGTTGTTGCCCTAGCAAATATTTTCGTTGACGGAAGCACCTTCGAATTTTCACCAGAAACCTTCGATATTGTTGAAGGTGTAGCGGCACCGGTTTCCGAAAATCCAACAGCTGAAGTAGTGGTTACGCCACCAAGCGGCGGTGGTGGGCACGCAGATTCAACCGTAGCGGTAAGCGGGATAACCATAGGAGCTACTGGGGACGCAACAGCTGTTGTTAGCGGTGGGGCATTGACTATGAGTGCTACGATATCACCAAGCAATGCAACAAATCAAAATGTTGTTTGGTCCGTAGAAAATGGGACTGGAACAGCAACCGTTGATTCGTCAACTGGTATATTGACTGGAACGTCGCCAGGAACTGTAATAGTAATAGCAACAGCCCAAGATGCATCCGGCGAAATAGGAGAATATAATTTAACAATAGCAACTACAAAAGTGCTATCCGGCGATTCAATCCAGACAGCAATAGATGAATCAACGGCTGGAGATATAATTTTAATTGGAGCGGGAACATACATCGCATCAAATACAACGATTAATAAAACTCTAACATTAATAGGGGAATCAAAAGCAGGTGTAATTATTGTACCAGCAGCTGAAGATGGCAATGTGGACTCAGCATTTGCAACTAATGCGCAGAATGGTTTTATAATTAAGGCACACAATGTTACAATAAAGAATCTATCAATAAATGGAAGAGGTAATACCGGACTTACTGTAGGGAAAAACAATTTCAGAGCAGGAATTGTTAGTTTAGATGCGAGCCAAACTGGAGGAGGAGCATGGAACAATCTATTAGTTGATAATGTGTATATTGGATATACATATCGACGCGGAATCTCAGTATTCCCAAG
>CAYRVM010000034.1:0-6857 GCA_964427575.1 uncultured Oscillospiraceae bacterium
TATTTTTTTGGTTCTTTCACCAACGAATCTATACTTTTCTCCTTCGAAAACATAATAATCATCAGTCAAACTGTCAATTCTAACCATGCCTTCTATTGTATTAGGTAGTTCCACAAAAAAACCTGATTGAATAATTCCGCTAATTATTCCTGTGAATTCTTCTCCAATATGATTGCTCATGTATTCAGTAATCTTTAGCTTTTCAATTTCTCTCTCAAGTTCTTCTGATACTCTTTCTCTAAGCGAAGAGTTTTCGGCTGCTACCTGACATTTTGCCATTAATTCCTTTTGCTTTTCATTTGATATTTCCATTTCTAACGACATCTTAATTATTCTATGAATTATCAAGTCAGGATATCTTCTGATTGGGGATGTGAAGTGACAGTAATACTTTACTCCAAGCCCAAAATGACCAAGGCAATCCACAGAATAAGCTGCTTTCTTCATAGATCTTAACATCACAGTGCTGATAACATGTTCTTCTGATTTTCCTTCAATTTTTTCAAGTATTTCGTTTAGAACTTTTGGGTGTGGGTTTTCCGTAGAACCTTTAAATGAGTATCCCAAAGATTGAATAAATGTTTTAAACTCTTCCATTCGTTCAACACTTGGACTTTCATGAACTCTATACACAAAAGGTAACTCCATCCAAAATATATGCTCTGCAATTGTTTCATTTGCTTCAAGCATAAACTCTTCAATAATTCTATTCGCAATTCTTCTTTCTGCAATTTCTACCGATACGGGATTCCCCATATCATCCAATGTAATTACAGCCTCATCAACGTCAAAGTTTATGTACCCGCGAACATTTCTCTTTTTCTCAAGTATTTTAGCTAATTCATTCATATCTAAAATATTTTGGTAAATATGCTTATATTTTGCAATTTTATCTTGATCATTGTGCTCTAAAATGTCAGATACATCCGCGTACACCATTCTCTCGACAGTTTTTATTACGCTGTTAAATATCTCGTACGATACAACCTTTCCGTTCATATCGATTTCCATTTCTATAGATAATGTCAACCTATTTACTTTTGGATTTAGACTGCAAATTCCGTTTGAAAGCTTTCTTGGAAGCATAGGTATAACTTTGTCGATTAAGTATATACTACAGCCCCTTTTTAGCGCTTCCTTATCCAGTTTTGAATCCCATGGCACATAATGACTAACATCAGCTATATGAACCCCTAATCGATAGTTTCCATTATCCAGCTTCTCAACGCAAACTGCATCATCTAGATCTTTTGCATTTTCTCCATCAATTGTAATAATTATTTTATCTCGTAAATCTCTACGTTTTTTTATTTCATCTTGAGAAATAGTTTCTTCAATATTTTCGGCTTCCGCTAAAACTGAGTCATCAAAATCTTCCTCAATTGAATATTGTCTAATAAGCCCTTTTGCATCTGTTCTTTTATCCTTAGAACTTCCGATGATTTCTATAATTTTTCCTTCAGCATTTTTTTCTTTATCTGGCCATTTTGTTATTAAAACAACTACTTTATCATCTGTTTTAGCACCTTTAAAATTATTTTTAGAGATATATATGTCATCATTTAATTTTTTATTATCTGCTACTACAAAACCATACCTTTCAGACGACGTAAAATTACCTACTATTTCTTTATTGGCTCTTTCTAATATTTTAAATACCGTGCCTTCAGATTTCTTTTGGCTCGATATTTTTTTATTCATTTTAACTAATATTCTATCGCCATGCATAGCGCCGTTCATTTCACTTGGTGGGATAAAAATATCTCCTAGATTTTCAATCTCAGAAATTAAAAACCCAAATCCCTTTTGGTTTTTAGATAGTATCCCAGCGAAGACATCAATTTTTTCCGATAAAATATATTTGTCTTTGCCCGTCTTTGAAATAGTACCTTTTTTAAGCAACTCATCTACATTGCTTAATAGTTCTGCGGCATCTTTACCCCAAACATTAAAAGCCTCGACTAATCCATCGTCATTTAGGGGTTTATAATTTTTTTCTTTCATTAAACTGATTATTTCTTCTTGAGTTATCATTAATACTCCTTTTTAAAAAAGGAAGCTACACAAGCAGCTTCCTTCATAGTAATTATTGTTATTGTTTAGATTAGCGAACCATATTTCAAGAAGAGTGGAACAAATACTAAGGCTACGATAGTCATCAATTTTATTAGAATGTTAATCGAAGGTCCTGAAGTATCTTTAAATGGATCACCTACAGTATCTCCAACAACTGCAGCTTTATGTGGCTCCCCACCTTTTCCGCCATGATGTCCTTCCTCAATATATTTCTTTGCATTATCCCAAGCGCCACCAGCATTTGCCATCATTATAGCTAGCAATACCCCTGAAGCCGTTGCTCCGGCAAGTAGTCCCCCAAGTGCCTGTATACCTAATATAAAGCCAACTGATAAAGGTGCAATTACAGCCATTAGACCCGGCGCAACCATTTCTCTCAAAGCAGCTTTGGTACTAATATCAACGCATCTAGCATAATCAGGCTTTGATGTCCCTTCCATTATGCCCTTATCTTCGCGGAACTGTCTTCTAACTTCCTCAATCATTTCGAAAGCAGCCTTACCAACTGAATTCATAGTTAATGCTGAGAAGAAGAAAGGTAACATTGCCCCAATGAATAATCCAGATACAACTAAAGGATTAAGTAAATCTATTGTAGCTAATCCTGCTACTTGAGAGTATGAAGCAAATAATGCTAACGCTGTTAGCGCTGCAGAACTTATCGCAAATCCTTTTCCTATAGCTGCTGTTGTGTTACCAACAGAATCAAGCTTATCTGTAATTACTCTAACTTCCTTTGGAAGCCCTGACATTTCAGCTATACCGCCTGCATTATCAGCAATTGGTCCATAGGCATCAACGGCTACAACCATACCTGTTGTAGAAAGCATTCCAACAGCAGCAAGTGCTATTCCATACAATCCAGCAAAGTTGAAAGATACTATAATACCAGCAGCTATAAATAATATTGGCCAAACAGTTGAAAGCATTCCAACTCCAAAACCACTTATTATTGTTGTTGCTGGACCAGTTTCACACTGACCTGCAATTCTTTTTACATACTTATAATCTGAAGATGTATATATTTCTGTAATCTTCCCAATTGCTATTCCAACAACAAGCCCTGCTATTATTGCATATGCGTTGTTAAATGTTCCAAAGAAAAGTTTACTCAATACAAATGAGCTTAAGATTACTATTATTCCGCTTATATATGTGCCTCTATTTAATGCTGCAGCAGGATTTGAATTTTCTTTTCCTCTAACAAACATAATTCCTATAATTGAAGCAAATATTCCGATAGCTGAAAGAACTAATGGATAAACTGAACCCGCAATTGGATCAATACCAACAGTTGAAATTGCTAATATAATAGCCGAAACAATAGAGCCAACATATGATTCGAATAAATCTGAACCCATACCCGCAACGTCACCTACATTGTCACCAACATTGTCTGCAATAACAGCAGGGTTTCTTGGATCATCTTCAGGAATTCCTGCTTCTATCTTACCAACTAGGTCGGCTCCAACATCTGCAGCCTTTGTATATATTCCTCCACCAACACGCCCAAAAAGAGCCATTGAAGATGCTCCTAAACTGAATCCCGTAATAACACTTATTTTATCTATTCCTAGAACAATGAATATTGATCCGATACCTAGTAAGCCAAGGCCTACAACGCAAAGTCCCATGACAGCTCCACCTCTAAAGGCTATTTTTAAAGCCATGTTCATTCCGGTTGTTCTAGCTGCATTTGCTGTTCTTACATTAGCTTTTGTAGCAACCTTCATCCCAAAAAATCCAGCTAATACTGAAAATGTGGTTCCAATCAAGTAGTTTATTGCTGTGAGCCAGTCAATCCCAAATCCGAGAATGACAAACATAACGGTAATAAAAACCACCATAGTCTTATATTCTCTTCTTAGGAAAGCCATTGCACCCTCTCTGATATATGAGGCAATTTCCTTCATTCTGTCTGTTCCTTCTTCCATCTTAGTTATCCAAGATGCAAGACCATAGGCAAACGCCAAGGCAACTAAGCCTGCTATTGGTGCGACATATAAAATTAGCTCCATTAAATAATATCCTCCTCGATAATCTTTTATTGTTTATTTAATATTCTGATTAATTTATAAATTAGATAAGAGGCGTTTATCAACACCTCTCATGTAATTTTTTATTCAATTGCGACCAAAATCAGCGAACATAAAATAAAGACAATGGCTCCACCCGTGGAGACCTTGTTTAACAATGCCTCGTAGCCTTTGCTCTTTTTCTTTCCGAATAACTGCTCAGCACCGCCACCTATTGCTCCGCTTAATCCAGCGCTTTTACCGGACTGTAATAAAATACTTGCGATCAATATTAAGCTGGCTACTGAAAGTAAAATCATTAAAAATATTTTCACTTGAGTACCTCCCTCTAAATTAACTTCTAAAGAATATCATATGGTCTCTAAAAAATCAATATTTTTTCAAATTATAAAAAGCTGATTTGCCAGCGTACTTACTTGATATGTCAAGCAGCTCTTCAATTCTCATAAGTTGATTATATTTCGCCACTCTATCAGTTCTTGAGGGAGCTCCGGTCTTTATTTGTCCAGCATTTACAGCAACAACAATTTCGGTAATCGTTACATCTTCAGTTTCTCCAGATCGATGTGAAATGACTGCAGTATAACCAGCTCTTTTTGACATTTCAATTGCATCAAGGGTTTCCGTTAATGTTCCGATTTGATTAACTTTAATCAAAACTGAATTCGCTACGCCCATATCAATTCCTTTTTTGATTCTTTCAGTATTGGTTACAAAAAGATCATCGCCAACTATCTGTACTCTATTTCCCAACCTATCTGTGAGGTTTTTCCAACCATCCCAATCATCTTCTGAAAGGCCATCTTCAATAGAAATTATTGGATACTTGTTAACAAGCATTTCATAGTAATCAATCATTTCCTTGCTTGTTCTCTTGATGTTCTCACCTTTCAAGAAGTAAATTCCAGTTTTTTCATCATACATTCCAGTTGCCGCAACATCAATAGCAAGCATTACATCTTCCCCTGCTTTATATCCTGCCTTGCCAATCGCATCAATTATAACCTCGATTGCTTCCTCATTTGATTTAAGATTAGGTGCAAAACCACCTTCATCCCCAACAGATGTACTTAATCCCTTTGATTTCAAAACATTCTTTAGACTATGAAATATTTCTGCACCCATTCTGACAGCATCTCTAATACTCTTTGCCCCAACTGGCATAACCATAAACTCTTGAATATCTACATTATTATCCGCGTGTTCACCGCCATTAAGAATATTCATCATTGGCACTGGAAGAGTTTTTGCGTTTACCCCACCGATGTATTGAAATAAAGGTAAGTCCAAACAGTTTGCAGCAGCGTTTGCGCTCGCAAGTGATACCGCTAAAATTGCATTTGCACCAAGTCTTCCCTTGTTATCTGTGCCATCAAGTTCAATCATTAAATTATCGATTCCAACTTGGTCAAAGATATTCATTCCGATTAATGCTTCTGCAATTTCATCGTTTACATTTTCTACCGCCTTTAAAACTCCCTTGCCTCCATATCTTGATTTATCCATATCCCTAAGTTCTACTGCTTCATATGATCCTGTGGAAGCTCCCGAAGGCACTATTGCACTTCCAACACTACCGTCTTCTAGAAATACTTCAACTTCTACTGTTGGATTTCCTCTTGAGTCTAAAACTTCCCGAGCAATTATGCTTTCAATAAAAGACATTGCACTACCTCCTAAGAATTAATAATTTTACTAAAGTCTAATGGTTTTAAACTAGCTCCACCCACAAGGGCTCCATCGATTTCGCTCATATTTAAAAGTTCTTTAGCGTTTTCTGGCTTAACACTACCGCCATATAATATTATTATTTTATCAGCTACATCAAGACTATAGAGTCTGTTGATTGTCTTCCTAATAAAACCAATCATTTCGTTTGCTTGTTCATTAGTAGCAGTGATACCTGTTCCTATTGCCCAAATTGGTTCGTAAGCAATTACAATCTTTCCAACCTCTGTAATTGGGACTCCACTTAGGTCTTTCGTCAATTGAGATTTTACTACTTCTTCAGCTCTATTATTTTCTCTTTGAGCTAAGTTTTCTCCTACACAGAGTATTGGAATAATATTATATTCCATGGCTTTAAAGATCTTTTGATTAACTGTTTCATCTGTCTCGTTAAAGTATTCTCTTCTCTCAGAATGACCAATAATGCAATATTCCACGCCGATTTCAGCAAGCATTTCAGGCGAAATTTCCCCTGTATATGCTCCTTTATCCTCAAAGTGCATATTTTGAGCTCCGATTTTTATTATTGTTCCCTTAAATTCATGAATCATAGTTGTTAAGGCAGTAAAAGTTGGGCAGACAACAATATCAACATTCTTATTTAATGTTAATCCCTTTAATTCATGTGCAAACTCTTTAGCTTCTAAGCTAGTTTTGTACATTTTCCAATTACCAGCAATTAGTTTTCTTCTCATTATTTATCCTCCAATATGGAAATTCCAGGCAACTCTTTGCCTCCAATAAACTCTAAAGCTGCTCCTCCGCCGGTAGATATATGTGTGAATTTATCAGATAGCCCAAATTGCAAAACTGCTGAAGCGCTATCCCCGCCACCAATTATTGTTATTCCTTTTGACACTGATATGGCTTGGGCAATTTCCAAAGTTCCCTCAGCAAAATTGCTCATCTCAAAGACACCCATCGGGCCATTCCATAATACTGTTTCAGATTTCTTAATTTCGTTAACAAATATCTTAATTGATTTTTTACCTATATCTAGGCCCATCATATCTTGAG
>CAYRVM010000034.1:6867-11180 GCA_964427575.1 uncultured Oscillospiraceae bacterium
ATTTTATCAATGTCAACGCTTGTAAATGCTACAACATTGCTAAACTCCCTGCTTACAATTACATCCACAGGTAGCATAATCTTAACCCCTCTGTCCTTTGCTTTTTTTAATAGCATAAGCGCTAAGTCCAGTTTGTCATCTTCAACCAAGGACTTACCAATTTCATGTCCAGTAGCTTTGATGAATGTATATGCCATTCCTCCGCCGATTATTAAACTATCAACTAAATCTATTAGTCTCTCTATAACCATAATCTTATCGCCAATCTTCGCCCCACCCATGATTGCAAGAAATGGCCTTAGCGGATTATCCACTGCATTACCTAAGAATTTAATTTCTCTTTCAAGTAAAAATCCAGATACACCAGGGAGAAATTTAGCTATTCCATGAATTGAGGCATGGGCTCTATGTGCCGCTCCAAAAGCATCTTCAACGAATATATCACCTAGACTTGCTAATTCTTTTGAAAATTCTGGGTCATTATCGGTTTCTTCCTTCCTGAACCTTACATTTTCCAAAAGTATAATTTCCCCATTTTGCATGTTTTTTACTGCATTACGAACCGTTTCATCGACAACCAAAGGAGAGCTAATGAAATTAATTTTTCTTTCTAATAATAATGCCAGTTCATCCGCTACAGGTTTCAATGTATAGTCCATATTTGGTACGCCATCGGGTCGCCCAAGATGTGATAGAAGTATAATCTTTGCTTGGTGCTCTAGTAAATAATTTATTGTTGGAAGTGCACTTGTTATTCTAATGTGATCTGTAATTTCACCGTACTTATTCATAGGTACGTTAAAGTCGCACCTTACAATTACTCTTTTACCTTTTACGTTGATATCTTTAATAGTTTTTTTCATAAATTAAAAGCCTTTCTTAATGATATATTCCATTAAATCAATAACTCTATTAGAATAACCCCATTCATTGTCATACCACGAAATTATTTTAATCATGTTTCCTTCAATTACCATTGTCGATAATAAGTCTACTATGGATGACTTTTCATTACCTTTAAAATCTACAGAAACAAGTGGCTCATCTGTAACATCAAGTATTCCTTTTAATTCGCCCTTTGCTGCCTTTATAAGAGCATCGTTTATTTCTTGCGCAGTAGCATTTTTCTTCAATTCGCATACTAAATCAACTACCGAAACAGCAGGAGTAGGAATTCTGATTGCCATTCCATTTAATTTACCTTTTAATTCTGGTAAAACTAAAGCAACTGCTTTGGCTGCTCCAGTTGTTGTTGGAATCATAGAAAGGCAAGCTGCTCTAGCTCTTCTTAGGTCACTGTGTGGCAAGTCTAGAATCTTTTGATCATTTGTATAAGAATGTATTGTAGTCATTAATCCTTTTACTATTCCAAACTCTCTGTCAATTATCTTAGCAACAGGTGCGATGCAGTTTGTTGTACAAGATGCATTAGAAATTACATTATGAATATTTTTGTCGTATTTGTCTTCGTTCACACCCATTACTATTGTGATGTCTTCATCACTTGCAGGTGCTGAAATAACTACTTTTTTAGCTCCTGCAGTTATGTGCTTTGCTGCATCAGCCTTATTTGTAAAAAGACCTGTGGATTCTAAAACAAGTTCCACTCCCAATTCTCCCCATGGAAGATCAGCAGGATTTCGAACAGCTAAAATCTTTATTTCTTTGCCGTTTACTATTATAGAATTTTCAGTCGACGATACTTCTCCAGGGAATTTTCCAAATATACTATCATATTTTAGTAAATGCGCTAATGTTGCTGGGCTAGTAATATCATTGATTGCTACGATTTCAAAGTCAGCATTTTTTTCAAAAGCTGCCTTGAATGCGTTTCTTCCTATTCTTCCGAATCCGTTAATACCCACTTTAGTTTTCATAATCTTCCTCCTATAATTAAACCTTTGAATTGATTTTTAAACGATTGGAAATTTATTAATTTGATTATTAATATCTTTTTCTTTTAGATGACGAAGGCAACTTCATATCATCTCTATATTTTGCAACAGTTCTTCTCGATATTTCGATACCAGTTTCTTGAAGTTTCTCAGCAATAGTCTGATCACTGACTGGAGAAGATGGATTTTCCTTGTCGACAATTTCTTTTATAAATGTTTTAATACTTTCCGATGATATACCCTCTCCAAAGCATCCGCTAACACCACTAGTAAAAAAATATTTAATTTCATAGATACCACGTGGACATTGCAGATATTTCCAATTAATTGCTCTGCTAACCGTTGATTCGTGTATTCCAACCTCATCGGCAATTTGTTTTAAAGTAAGAGTCTTTAAATGTTTAGCTCCTTCTTCAAAAAAATTCTCTTGGTATTTTACTACTGCCGAAACAACATTAAAAATAGTTTGTCTTCTCTGCTCAATACTCTTTATAAGCCACATAGCTGAATTTAGTCGGCCAGATAGAAACTTAGAAATTGTTGATTCCTTATCTGATTCCGACAGCATTTTTTTATAGTAACTACTTACAAATAGTTTAGGTGCCGTCGCGTCGTTAACTGAAACAACATATTTATCTTCTATCTTTTCGACCGTTACATCTGGAACAATATATCTTGTTTCATTAGGATCACCAAATTCTCTGCCTGGCTTTGGTTCTAATGATTTTATTATATCCCTTATCTCTTGAACTTCCTTAGTAGATACATTCAATTCTTTTGCGATATTTGAAAGTCTATTTTCTGCGATATCTTCTAGATGATTATCAATAATTTTATAAATAAGTTCATTATCCTGTTCCATATTTTTAAGCTGAATTTTCAAACACTCTTGTAGGTTCCTTGCGCCAACTCCCGAAGGATCAAAATCTTGAATTGCTCGTAAAACTTTTTCAACATCTGCTTCATCAACTGATAATTTTTGAGAAATCTCCTCAACCGAAATAGTTAAATAGCCGTTTTGATCTAATGCTTCTATTATATACCTTCCTATGGCGCAACATTTTTTGTTGATTGGTGCAAATTGAAGTTGAAATAAAAGATGTTCAACTAATGTAACACTGGAAGTGGCAAACTGCTCATATGTATAGTTTGAATGTTCTCTCTGAGAATAGTTTTCCTGTTTATAACTTATGTCGTCATATTCTTTAAAATGCTCTGACCAATCGAAGCTATCATTTTCACTGTTTTCAGTTTTTATATCGATTGATGATTCTATTTTATCCGGCTCACTTTCTACTTTTTCCGTATCTTGTGGACTTGAAGGAGCTACTTCTAAAATTGGGTTGGTCAGTAGTTGTTCTTGTACAAAGCTCTCCAGCTCTTGAGTATTAAATTGCAGAATTTGAATTGCTTGAATCAATTCTGGAGTCATTACTAGCTTTTGCATCTGTGAGAGATTTAATTCGTACCCAACTTTCAAAATATCACCACCCTTCAACGAAAATTTTATTACTTTTCTTCTAAATACTTTAAAACAGACATTGCAGCTATTGCTCCGTCAGAAACGGCGGTAACAACTTGTCTTAGACTTTTTTCTATTACATCTCCCGCAGCAAAGATACCATGTACGCTAGTTTCCATTGCTGGGTTTGTTTTGATATATCCTTCTGCTGTTAAGTCTACTATTCCTTCCCACAATTTAGAATTTGCAGTATATCCAGTGAATACAAATACTCCAAAGTAACCGTCTTTTTCATCTGCTTTAATGGAATTTGTTTCGCCAGTTATAACGTTTTTTAATCTAAGTTCATTTACTGGTCCATCCCCAATTATCTCTTCGATTACTGTGTCAAGAATAAATGAAATCTTTGGATTCTTCATCGCCTTTTCTATTAGTATTTTCTCTGCTCTAAATTCTTTTCTTCTATGAATTATAGTAACTTTCCTTGCAAATCTAGTTAAGAATATTGCTTCCTCAATTGCTGAACTGCCGCCACCAACTACGAATGTTTCTAAACCTTCAAAAAAAGCACCATCGCAAGTTGCGCAATAAGAAACTCCCATGCCTACGTGATTTAATTCGCCAATACATCCTAATAATCTTGGTAGGCCACCGCTAGCAACTATTATTGATTTGCCTAAATATTCTCCATTGTTACCTTTTAACACTTTTAATTCAGATGACAGATCAACTGAATTTATTTCATCAATTACAATCTCACATCCGAATTTCAAAGTCTGCTCTTTCATTCTCTCAGTTAAAGTTGTTCCTGAGTCTCCATCAATTGTGCCAGGATAATTTTCAATATCATTGGTCGTTGTAATTAAACCCCCAATATTGCCTCTTTCAATTAGCAATGCAGATAATTTGGATCTTCCAGTGTATAGGCCTGCAGAAAGACCTGCTGGCCCTCCGCC
>CAYRVM010000034.1:11190-11475 GCA_964427575.1 uncultured Oscillospiraceae bacterium
ATAACAAAGTATCCGATTTGCTTAATATGGTCAGCTACTCTTTCTATATTGCTTATAACATCAACAAATAGAATTCCTGATCCAGGAGCGCAAACGCCTTGGTTCAATCGCTCGATATGCTTTGCGCGTAGTTCTTGTTCCATACTATTTATATTGATTTCTCTTTGTAATATGCTTTCAGCTAAGTCAATATCATAATTCTTTAATGCTTCTATCATTTCTTCTGCAGATCTGAAAACTTTGGCATGAAGATCTTTTAATTCATCAACTGCATTCTCGCTTATA
>CAYRVM010000035.1:0-11346 GCA_964427575.1 uncultured Oscillospiraceae bacterium
ATGTGGAATCTGCGGATCAGACGTTGAGTGTTTTGAAGGCCTGTCCGCTGAAGGCAGATACGATCTTGGGGCATATACTCCAGGCCACGAATGGGGCGGGAAAATTGTGGAAGTTGGAAGTTCGGTTTCGACTCTTAAGCCTGGAATGAAAGTAACTGGCGACTGCGTTATGGCATGCGGTGTTTGTGCTAACTGTAAAGACGGTCTAATGCCTTCCGCTTGTTTAAATATGAGGGAAATAGGATTCAGACCAGATTCTCCAGGAGGAATGGGTGAGTACATGATTGTTGAAGAGCAATATGTTCACCAAATCCCTGATGATTGGTCATATGCTATGGGAGCTTGGGTTGAAACATTTTCGATTGGTTACTTTGGATTGTGGGGCAATGGTGGATACATCGATGCTTCAGATACTGCAGTAATATTCGGTTGCGGCCCTGTCGGAATTTCTGCTACTATGGTAGCAAAAACAGCAGGAGCAAATGTTATCGTTGTTGATCCAATTTCATCAAGAAGAGCTTTGGCTTTAAAGTATGGGGCTGACTTTGTTGTTGATCCGACTGTTGGAAATTTGAAGGCTCAAATCGATAAAATTACTGATGGGAAAGGTGCTACTGTTATAGCTGAAGCATCAGGGAACGATAATGCAATTGCTTCAACCTTTGAAATTGCTGGGCATAGTTGCCGCATACATTTAATAGGCCACTCTATAGGCAGAAAAGTTCCAGTAGAACTAGGGTGGACAATTTGGAAAACTCTAAAAATCAATGGATCTGGAGGAACAAAGGATTTTGGACAAAGAACCATTAGATTTATGAGCGCAATCAAAGATAAATACGATTTTGAAGCTTTAAATACTCATCATTTTGCTTTTGATCAAATTCACGAAGCATTTAAAACAGCAATCCATGAAAAGGACAATGCATTTAAGGTAATGTTAAAGTTTGAAGTTTAATTTCATTTTTAATTAGGTAAGGTGCAAAATGATTGAACAAATACTCGATGAGTTAAGTGCAAAGTTGAATTTGAGAAAGAACGAAATTAAAATCTACGAAAAATCTCAAGTATTGGTACTTGGGGATGAGATTCTAATGTTGAAAATTAATGATCTTAAAAGAATTGCCGTGATGGGAAACGGAGCTGCGTTTTGCGAATTTCACGGCGATTCAATAACCCCCAATCTAAAGCTTTGTCCACTTACCCACCTCAATAGATTAGTAATAAACAAGTTCCTTGAATACACTGTACCAAAATCTTTTGGACGTAAACAAGGAACTTTTGGCGTTGGAGATCGACTTGGACTAGCAACGCCTGGTCATATAAGAATAATTTCAAACAGCAATGTCAAACCGATTCTGGCTCAGCAGAGCAAAAGGGAGCTAGACCTAACTGGTAGAACTTTTTCTAAAGTATTAGACGATGTAACTTTTTCTGTTTTCCAAGAGGGTTATAAAGATGGCTTTGGTGCTGATGGAGATCATTTAAAACATGGCACTGACATTTCCGAGGCAATAGAATCTGGATATACTATGATTACTCTCGATTGTTCAGAAAAAATTGGTTTTGATCTAGAAAGTAAATCCTCAGATGAATTGATAGAGTTATATAAATCTCTACCATCACATTTGATTAAAGGTTGTGAAGAAAAGTACCTTAACAAACCTTTTAAGTTTAACAAGTCTATTGTTGCCTTCAATAAGGATGAACTTATGCGTTGCGTATTGATTTATTATAACGCGGTCTTGTATATCGAACATATTTATAAGGAATATATTCTAAAGGCATCGCGCTTTATAGATTTTGAAGTATCAATCGATGAAACTAGTTACCCTACCACATCCTTTGCCCATACTTTTGTTGCGCAAGAATTAGCGGATTTAGGTGTAAATATTACAAGCTTAGCACCGCGATTTATAGGTGAGTTTCAAAAGGGCATTGACTATATTGGAAATTTGGATGAATTTGAAAATCAGCTTGAAATACACGCTGCAATTGCTAATAGTTATGGCTATAAATTGAGCATTCACTCAGGTAGCGATAAGTTCAGCATTTTCCCTATTATAGGCAAATACTTAGGTAACAAGCTTCATATTAAAACTTCAGGAACAAATTGGTTAGAAGCTGTAGCCTTAGTAGCTGAAAAGAACCCCGACTTGTATCGAAAAATCCATATGAAAGCGTTAATTCATTTTGATGAAGCAAAAGCTTTTTATTATGTTTCAGCAGACTTAAGTAAGATCCCTGATCTTTCTACCGTTGATGATGCTCATCTGTTGAATTACTTTTCAAATGATAACTCAAGGCAGTTGATTCATATTACTTATGGTTTTATACTAAGTGATGAAAGCTTGAGAAAAGAGTTATATGATACATTGAATTCACAAGAAGATTTCTATTACTCAAGGTTAGAAAAACATATAGGTAAACACCTTTTATCGTTAGGCCTTATAGATAAAAATTAGAGGAGTTTCAAATGAGTTTCAAAAATCAGATACCCGAGAAAATAAAATTGTCAGTGACATTAGCATCGACTGTAAGCCCAACTTCTCCAGTAGTCCTAGGCGGTGATTTCCATTTCAACATTCAAAAGGCTTCTGCGCTAGGTTACGATGGTATTGAGTTGCATTGGTCTGATCCTAAATTAATTGATTTGAGAAATCTATCAGAGGCATGTATAGCAAATGATATTGTAATTTCAGCTTTTGCAACTGGTCGAGCATATGTCCAAGATGGTCTATCGCTAATTAGCGATGATGAGGCAATTCGCAGACTAGCCTTAGATAGGCTTTATAGCTTCGTTGATGCTGCAGCTGCTTTTAAGTCGACAGTTATCATTGGCTGCATTAGGGGAAATCTACCTCTAGGGAAAGATAGCGAACCTTACTTTGACATGTTAGCTAAATCGACAAATGCTGCTGCAAAATATGGTTCAGACAAAGGTGTTCCAATTGTCTTTGAAGCGATTAATAGGTATGAGAATAATTATCTTAACAATGCATCCGAAACGGTTAAATTTATTAAAGATTATGGTCTTACTAATACTGGAATCCTGTTAGATACCTTCCATATGAATATAGAAGATCCTGATTTGGAAAACGCTATAATCCAATGCAAAGATTTATTGGGCTATGTTCATTTTGCGGATAGCAATAGATTATTTACAGGTGCTGGCCATATAGATTTTGCTAAAATAGCTATAGCCCTAGACAAAATAGAATATAATGGTTTTATTAGCGCTGAATGTTTGCCTTTACCCGACTCTGACACTGCTATGAGTGGTTGGATTAAAGGTGTTAAGGCAGCGTTTAAAGTATAGAAATGGAGGATTTATAAATGAAAAAAGTAAAACTTGGTATAGTTGGTTTAGGAAGACTTGGTAGAAACCATGCTTCAAATATCAATTATAAAATAACTAACGCGGAACTTACTGCTGTTTGTAGTGTTGTGCCAGAGGAAGTGGAATCAATATCGAAAGAAATGGGCCCCAAATATGGATCCACAGATTACATGGACCTTTTTAACGATAGAGATCTTGACGGAATAGTAATAGCTTCGAATTCAAAGTTCCATTGTCAGATGGTTGTTGACGCAGCAAATGCCGGTGTTAAAAATATTTATTGTGAAAAGCCTTTAGGCATGACCCTCGAAGAAATTAAGATGATGAAGGATGCTGTAGAAAAGAACAAGGTTAATATTTTCCAGACTGGATATAATAGAAGATTTGACAAATCCCTTCAAGCAATGAAAAAGAAAATCGATGAAGGTTTCATAGGGAAACCAATCTTAATCAAACTGATGAATAGGGATCCTTCCTGGGTGGAAGAAGATTTAATAAGATTCTCGCCAACAAGCGGCGGTTTGGTTTTTGACATGTTGACTCACGACTATGACTGCGCCAGATGGTTAATCGGTTCTGATGCTGTTACCGTTTATGGGATGGGCGGTGCCTTCGGTTATCCAGGCCTTGCAGCTGTTGATGATTTAGATAATTGCACCATCTCCATGTCCTTTGAAAATGGCGTTATGGGCTTTATGGAAACCTCTAGAAACAGTTCCTATGGCTACCATGTTGAAGTCGAAGTTTTCGGTACTGAAGGATCTGTCAGAATGGGGACAACTCCAAATAAAGATAGAATGGTTTCTTTAAATAAATACGGTGAAAATACCGAATGTGTAACTTGGTTCTTCGAATTTTGGGAACCTACTTTCGAAGCAGAACTTCAACATTTTGCAGATAGCATACAAAATAATACTCAACCTATCGTCGGGCTTATGGATGGATATAAAGCTGTTCAATGGGCATTCGCTGCAAAAGAAGCGGTAGATAAGAGAGTCGTAGTAAAGTTATAAGAAAGCTAATACTTTTTCTATATAAAGACGCCTTAGAATTTTTATAAATTCTAGGGCGTTTTTTACCAATTGTTTAAATCCCAAACGCTATCGCCGCTCTCGCTCGTAGATTTGCGTATAACTAATTTCGTATCCAATACTCTGACCGATCTAACCGCATTTGGGTTTTCAATCCTATTTGCAAGTAGTTCTACTGCCTGATATCCCATCTCAAATTTTGGTATATTAACACTTGATAAGGATGGAGTGACCAAGGTGGATGGGAAGTTATTATCGAGGCCAATAATAGCAACTTCTTCTGGTATTTTTATACTAGCTTCATGAAGTGCTCGCATAGCGCCAATTGCCATTTGGTCATTAGCTACAAATACTGCAGTGAATTTTAAATTTCTTGATAAAAGCTCTTGCATACATTTATATCCGCTTTTCGGAGAGAAATCTCCCTCGCATACGAATTTATCATCGAATTTTATATTATTACTTTCTAAGGTTTCTCTATAACCTGCTAACCTAAGTTCACCGATATTGAATTTGGTTGGGGCAGAAATATGTGCAATTGTTTTATGCCCACAATCAATTAAATGTTTTACTGCTGTCTCAGCGGCTTTTCTATTGTCGACTATTACCGCATCGATGCTAGGGCCTAAAATGTTTTCGAGTGACACTACTGGAATTCTTTTTTTGTGAGTTCCAATTTCTGCTAGTGACCAAATGTACTCTCTATCGCTATTATTTTCTATATTAGCATAAGAGGCCAAAATTATTCCGTCTGACCATGAGTGTTGCAAGAATCTAACATGAAGTTTTTCAAGCTCCACGTCACCTCCAGTTTCATAAACTGAAACAGTATATCCGCATTTCACTCCAGCCTCATGGATTCCCTGTAATATAGCTGGGAAATAAACTTGGCTAAAAGATGGAACAATAACACCGATTTGATTTGTCTTATTGCTTTTTAAGCCTCTTCCGACCGGGTTGACTTCATAATTCAGGTCCGAAATAGCCTTTTGTACGCGTATCTCCAACTCGGCACTTACTGGTTTTCTTTTATTCATTACATTTGAAACTGTTGCAATTGATACTCCTGCTCGTTTTGCTACTGCTTTAATTCCAGTCATTTGAGCCTCCGATTAACAATATTAACATTTATGTCTTATTATATCTCACTAAGCTTTACTGGTCTACCTTCAATTACTGATTTTTTAGCTGCTAATCCCATTTTAATAGGTTGAAGCCCATCAATCCCTGTGACAGGTGTTTCAGTATTGTCTGTCAATGCTTGAATAAACTGTTTCATTTCCTCAGCAAATGAATCCATATATCTTTCTAGGAAAAAGTATAGAGGTTTTTCACTGTAAACGCCTGATTCGGTGCTCCACTCTGCAGTTGAAGGCGTATCATTTTTAGTCTCAGCTTTTCCTTTGGATCCAAAGGCTTCAATTCTCTGGTCATAGCCATACGCCGCTTTACGACTGTTGTCAATCACGCAGATAGTTCCGTTTTCAAATTTAATGGTAATTACCGCTGTATCAACATCACCTGCGGCGCCTATAGCTGGGTCAACCATACAGGCTGCAGCAACATAAATTTCAGTTGCTTCGCTTCCTGTCATAAACCTAGCCATATCAAAATCATGTATGGTCATATCCATAAACATCCCGCCAGAAGCTTTACTGTATTCTGCTGGAGGTGGTGCTGGATCCCTTGATGTAATTCTTAGAATCTGAAGCTCCCCAATCTCTCCACTTGTTATTAAATCTTTGACTTTCTTAAAGTTATGGTCGAATCTTCTATTAAATCCTATTTGAAGTTTTACTTTTGCAGCTTTTGCAGCAGCAATAACCGCTTCAACTTTTTGAATGGATAAGTCTACTGGTTTTTCGCAAAAAATATGCTTGCCAGCTTTTGCAGCTTCTATAGCAATTTCTGCATGAGTATCAGTTGATGAGCATATTAGCACTGCATCTATTTCAGGATCTGCAAGAAGTTGCTTGTAGTCCTTATAAACGTCCTTGATACCTGTTTTTTTTGCCCAGTTTTGAGCTTCTTCAACAAATACATCTGAAATGGCTTTAACCTCAACTTGTGGAAGATAGTTTAGTATGCTCATAGTATGAACTTTACCAATTCTACCCGCTCCAATTATTCCAACTTTTAATTTATTTTCCATTTTATACCTCCTAAATTATTATAATCCTGCTTTTTCTTTAATGTAGGATCTAGCTTTAATTGCATATTCTAAAGGATTTGCTTTAGCTGGATCTTGTTCTGCCTCAACAACCATCCAACCTTTATATTGCGATTTTTCAAGTATCTTAAATAGCGGTGCAAAGTCGATGCATCCATCTCCAGGAACTGTAAAAGCTCCAGCCCTTACTCCTCCTAAAAAGCTCATCTTCTCTTCTTTAACCTTTTTTAGAATTTCTGGGCGCACGTCCTTCAAATGAACATGTGCAATGCGATCTTTATATCTTTCTAGTAAATCAACACATGACTGCGCTATACCTTCAGAATAATAAATATGTCCTGAGTCATATAGCAAATAAACATTATCGTTTACGCTGCTCATGAATCTATCAATTTCCTTCATTGTTTGAACGCCAGTTCCCATATGGTGATGGCAAGCAACCTTCATTCCTTTTTCTTCAGCCAAACTTCCCATTTTATTGTAGCCATCAATAACTTTCTTCCATTGTTCTTCTGTATATACTGGCTTTGCAAAAAATATAGGTTCATCTAACCCTTGTATGCTATTCCCAACTTCAGCAGCGCCAATAATTTTAGCACCCATTTCATACAAGAAGTCCCTGTGCTCAATAAATTCCGCGAGCACTTCACTTTCTGATTTGCTTGTAAAGCATGCACTAAACCATGCATTGCAAATTTCAATGCCTCTCATATTTAAGGCCTTTTTAAGTGCTTTTGTATCTCTAGGATATTTATTTCCTACCTCAGTGCCTGTAAATCCAGCTAACGCCATTTCACTCACACACTGCTCAAAAGTATTCTCTTTGCCTAAATCTGGAAGGTCATCATTTGTCCACCCAATTGGAGCAATCCCAATTTTAACCATATTCTTATCCATAACATACTCCTTTTAGAATTTTTTAGCTTTTTCAACTTCCTTTTTAATATCTGCTGCTGCCTTTTCTACTGACTTATGAGCTGACACTTCTGCTGTCCCAACACGCCACCATGCATCGTAACCATCTGTCATAGTCCCTGGCAATGTTTTAATATCTAGTAGGCAACTAACTTTTGACTTCTTCATTTTCTTAAATCCAACATTTAGCTCGTCCAAATTTATAGCCCTATAACCATTACCACCGTATCCTTTTGCAATCATGGCATAATCTACTGGCAAATAATCACCTGTGAGCCTCTTTGTATCATCTTGTCTAAATCTATATTCGTTGCCAAAACTTGGAATACCTTGTTCTCTTTGAAGATTATGAATGCATTGGAATCCATGATTATCAATCAGAACTATGTTTATCTTAACCTGCTCTTGGAGACTTGTAAGAAATTCCGAATGCAACATATTAAAACTTCCGTCCCCAACTAATGCATATACCTCTTTATCTGGTTCCGCGAGCTTTACACCTACAGCCGCGCTTACTTCATATCCCATGCACGAAAATCCATATTCTACATGATATACGTTATTACCCCTACATCTCCAAACTCTTTGCACATCGCTCGGAAGGCTTCCTGATGCAGCTACAATAATTGCATTCTTGTCCATGAGCTTTTCATTGAGCTCCCCTAGTACTTGGCTTTGAGTAAGGCCATCCTTGCTTTCTAAACAATAGAGTCTGTCTACTTCTTTATCCCAAGTTGATTTAGCTTTTCGGATTTCATCGCTGTATTTGCTTCGATAAAGCTTCTTTTTAAGTTCAGAAGTTAGTGCCTTTAATGCTAATTTAGCATCTGCAAAAATTGGCAATGCATTCATCTTGTAGGCATCGAAAGCATTCAAATTAATTGTTAACATTTCCATGTCATCATTTTGATAAAGCCATTTTGAGCAAGTGCAAAAGTCGTTTAATTTTGTACCAACTCCTATTATTAAGTCAGCTTCCTTAGCCAGCTTGTTAGCCGCAGATGAGCCAGTAAGCCCCGCTCCACCCATATTAAGTGGGTGATTCCAAAGAATTGTACCTTTTCCAGCTTGAGTTTCACCAAAAGGAATATTGAAAGCTTCTGCAAATTTTATTAGTTCTTTTCCAGCTTCTGAATATTTAACCCAACCGCCGCATAAAATAAAAGGCTTCTTCTTTCTCGATATTAATTCTACAGCTCTTGTTAATGCATCTTTATCTATATCTCGTCTTTGTAAATAGTGAACCCTCTTTGCAAGGAATTCTACAGGATAATCAAAGGCTTCTCCTTGAACATCTTGTGGTAAGCACAATGCTACTGCTCCTGTCTCTGCTGGATCTGTCAGTACTCTCATCGCATTGATTGCAGCCGTCATTAGTTGCTCAGGCCTTACGATTCTGTCCCAATATTTACAAACTGCTTTGAATGCATCGTTTGCTGTAATATTGTAATCATAGGATTGCTCAATTTGCTGAAGTACAGGATCAGGTTGTCTGTTAGCATATGTATCAGCAGGAAGGAACAGTACCGGAATTCGATTTGATGTTGCAGTACCTGCTGCTGTAACCATATTTAATGCCCCAGGTCCGATAGAACTTGAGACAGCCATTATTTGTTTTCTATTCTTTTGTTTCGCAAATCCCATGGCAATATGCGCCATCCCTTGCTCGTTCTTGCCCTGGTAAAACTTAAGGCTGTGGTCCCCAGATTCAAGTGCCTCTCCAAGACCAACTACTATTCCATGCCCGAATATTCCAATTACCCCTTTGACAAATTTTATTTCTTCCCCATCAACACTAATATATTGATTGTCTAGAAACTTCAATAGTGCTTGAGCCATTGTCATTCTAACCGTTTTCATTATATCCACCTCTTTCAATTGTTCATTTTCCAACAGTCTTGATCACTGCTATTTGACTTTTTTAGTTGTTTTACGTATTTTCAATTCAGGTTGCAAAGTTATTCTCTTAAACTTTACATCATCCTTTTCCTGTATTTCCTCAAGTAGCGTTTCAAACAGCATTCTTCCGAGTTCATGTTTAGGTTGATGAATTGTTGTTAATTCAATCTGCGGTAGCCCAGCATACGAAATATTGTCATAACCAATAACCCCCACTTGTCCTGGAACGTCTATATTGTTTTCGCTAAGATAATGTAGTGCGCCCATTCCAATTAAATCATTCATTGTAAATATGGAATCTATTTCCTTATTTTTCTCAAATAAGCTTTTTGCTGCTATTCTTCCCCCTTCAATTGTAAAACTTCCTTCAACTACGTTTTCCGGGATAAGTTTTAGCCCTGCTTCATTAAGCGCACGCTCGGCTCCCTTTAAGCGGCGCATAGATGCTTTAAGATCTTCTCGGCCTAAAATAAATGCAGGGTTCTTGTAGCCGCAATCAATCAAATGCTTAACTGCCAAATAGCCTCCCTGTTCATTGTCAACTTCGACAGAGTTATGATCTTGCTTATCATCGTTTCTTTCAATTATCATTAATGGGGTTTTAATATCCCCATAAATATCATGATTATCATTTCCGGCAGGTTTTACTATAATACCATCTACTCTTTTTTTTCTGAGCGCATTAAAGTAGTCACTTTCGTTCGCGCTATTCCAATCTGATATACATAAAAAAACATCGTATTCCTTCTCTTTAGCAGCTTCTGTTATTCCTGTTACTATTTCACCAAAAAATGGATTATTTATATCAGGAATTATTACACCAATAGTTTTTGAAACTCGATTTACTAATCCTCGTGCGAGTTCATTTGGCTCATATCCCATTCTTTTAGCTGCTTCAACGATTATTTTTCTTGTTTCTTCACTGACTCCTTCTTTTCCATTTAACGCTCTAGAAATCGAAGAATATGAAACTCCAATGTCTCTCGCAATATCTTTAATTGTAACATTCATTCGAAATCAGCTCCCTTTATTTAGTAATTTTATGATAGCAAACGTTTGTGGTTTATGCAATGTTTTTTTGCTCCGATTTTCGCTTTCTTCTATTAGCCTCATATTTTATAGTCCTAAATAATTTGTCCAATAAATTTTAGTAGATCGTATACTGAAATTGCCCAATCTTTGATTGGTTGCAATTTTTCAGTTCGCCTTAGGTATTATGATACTTGGCGGGCTTATTTGCCTGTTTCTGAATGTCTCAACGCAAAGAAAAAGACTCCGAATTACTTCGGAGTCTTTTTGAACCGGCGACGACCTACTTTCCCAGGCAGCTGCCCGCCAAGTATCATCAGCGCTAAAGAGCTTAACTTCTGTGTTCGAGATGGGAACAGGTGTAGCCTCTTTGCTATAGTCACCGGATCTGGATCATTTCCTAATTCGCGAAGCGAATTATTGGAATGTCCGACGTCAGAGATTCAAAAGCTTTAGCTTTTAGAATCTTACGACGCTATTGAAGGTTTACACCCTCAAAACCAAACAATGTAGAAACGAATTTAGGTCAAGCGATCGACCTATTAGTATCGGTCAGCTGAATACATTACTGCACTTACACCTCCGACCTATCAACCTGATAGTCTCTCAGGGGTCTTACTGAAGCCGAAGCTTCAAAGGAAATCTATTCTTGTGGGGGGCTTCGCACTTAGATGCTTTCAGCGCTTATCCTTTCCATATGTAGCTACTCAGCTATGCCATTGGCATGACAACTGATGCACCAGAGATATGTCCATTCCGGTCCTCTCGTACTAAGAACAGCTCCACTCAAATTTCCAACGCCCACAGCGGATAGGGACCGAACTGTCTCACGACGTTCTGAACCCAGCTCGCGTACCTCTTTAATGGGCGAACAGCCCAACCCTTGGGACCTACTTCAGCCCCAGGATGAGACGAGCCGACATCGAGGTGCCAAACCTCCCCGTCGATGTGGACTCTTGGGGGAG
>CAYRVM010000036.1:0-10181 GCA_964427575.1 uncultured Oscillospiraceae bacterium
CGGGAGACCGGCGTTAGGTGTTGGAGCAGGTAACGTTCAATGTATAATTGACGAGGATGCAGATATTGCAGTCGCAGTTCCGTTAATAGCTAGGGGAAGAGCATTCGACAATGGAGTGATATGTTCTGCAGAGCAATCAGTTATAGCTCCGAGAAAAATGAAAGATAATATCTGCCAAACCTTTAGTGAAAACAATACATATGTTATCAAGGATAGCCAAGAAAGAGATAGATTAAGAGAAACCATATTTAATTACGGAGTTATGAATAAGCATGTCGTTGGGCAGAGTGCGTTAGTAATTGCTAAAATGGCAAATATAGATGTACCGGCAGATACTTTAGTTATACTAGTTGAAGCGCAGAGCCGTGAAGATATTTTAGGCAAAGAAAAGATGTGCCCTGTTTTATCGATGTATTTATATGATGACTTTAAAGAAGCCGTTGATATAGCTAAAACTAACTTGGACATGGAAGGAAAAGGACATAGCGTCTCCATTCACTCTAACAATAAAGAGCATATTGAATATGCCGGATTAAAGCTCTCAGTAAGTAGATTTGTTATAAATCAATGTTCAGCAACTAGCGCAGGAGGTAGCTTCTTCAATGGGTTCGCACCAACTAATACTCTTGGTTGTGGTTCGTGGGGAGGCAATAGCATTTCAGAAAATTTAGATTATAAGCACCTAATTAATATTTCAAGGATTGGGTATTATATGAAAGATAATAATGTTCCAGGCGAGGAAGAAATATGGAATTAAAGAAAACTTTGCTTTTGCATAGCTGTTGCGCACCATGTAGCACTGTTGCAATAGAAAGGTTAAACGATGAATTTGATATTACCGTATATTACTATAATCCAAATATCTATCCAACTGAGGAATACATTAAAAGGAAGAATGAGCAAATAAATTTTATCAATAATTATAATTTGAAAAATGAAACCGAAATTAAATTTATTGATGGTGATTATAATGACAAGGATTTTTATGAAAAAATAGTTGGCTATGAAAATGAACCAGAGATGGGTATAAGATGTGAAAAGTGTATTGAATTAAGGCTAGAAACTACTGCAAGTATGGCAATTAAAATTAATGCAGACAAATTCTCAACAACATTATCAATCAGCCCATATAAAGATACTGAGACAATAAATAAGCTTGGAAACAAAATGGCTGATAAATATAATATTAAATTCTTGGAAAACAATTTCAAGGAAGATGATGGTTACAAAAAATCCATTGAAATATCAAAGGATTATTCTATATATAGACAGAAGTATTGTGGTTGCAAATACTCAATTAGAGCATAGTAACAAACGAATACAAAATAAATAGTCAAAAATTCTTAGGAGGATTTAAATATGCAAAATAACTTAATTATTCCAAAAACCTACCATCCATTAATCGATTTAATGGAAACCGAAATCGCAATCAAAAAGATTAAAGATTTCTTCCAAGTTGAGCTAGCAAAAAACCTGGAACTAACAAGAGTTTCTGCGCCACTTTTTGTTGACCCAACCAGTGGCCTTAATGATAATTTAAACGGAGTTGAAAGAACAGTTGATTTCACACTACTCGATATGAATGAAAAAAGAGTTGAAATCGTTCAATCATTAGCTAAATGGAAGAGAATGGCTCTCGGAAAATATGGCCTACCTGTGGGAAAAGGTTTATATACAGATATGAATGCCATCAGAAGAGACGAAGAACTTGACAATCTACATTCAATTTATGTAGATCAATGGGACTGGGAAAAAAGAATAGAAAAAACTGACAGAAAAGATGAATATCTAGTAGCAACTGTAAAAACAATTTATGCTGCAATTAAAGCTTTAGGCGACTTCGTAAATTCAAATTATCATAACTTGAAGACTCAATTGCCCGACGAAATTTTCTTCATAACTTCTCAAGAATTAGAGGATAAATATCCAAATTTAACTCCTAAAGAAAGAGAAAATGAAATAACTAGGGAAAAAAGAGCCGTATTTATTAAAAATATTGGTGGTGCATTGAAATCTGGAAAGAAACATGATGGAAGAGCTCCAGACTACGACGATTGGAATTTAAATGGGGATATTATATTATGGAATGATATACTAGACTTGGCCTTTGAAATTTCTTCGATGGGTATAAGAGTAGATGAAGATTCAATGGTTAAACAGCTTGAAATTGCTGGAGCATTGGATAGAAAGTCATTGGAATTCCATTCTGGAATTATTAACAAAACTCTACCATATAGTATCGGTGGAGGTATTGGACAATCAAGACTATGCATGTTTTTCTTGAGAAAAGCTCATATTGGCGAAGTACAAGTTTCTGTTTGGCCAGAAGACATGATAGATTCATGCAAAAAAAATAACATTATACTATTATAAATTTAATTTAATATGATAAATAGGTGTAAGAATGAAATATGTTAATGTGGTTATTGATAACAAAAGCAACAGTACTGATTATTATTACACCTATCGTTCATTTTTTGAGGAAATTCAAATAGGACAAAGGGTAACAGTTCCTTTCGGTATATCAAACACGATAAAAGAAGGTTATGTCTTCGAGATAATAGAGGATATAAATATTAAGCAAAAGGGCCTAAAAGACATCATATCAATAGATGATGAGGTTCATCTTTCATTTGAGGCTGTACAATTATGTATGTGGATGAGAGACTACTACTTTTGTAGATATATTGATGCTATTAAATGCTTTATCATGGATGGCAGAATTAGTAAAAAAATAATGATAGAGTCAAAAGAAAAAAGAGATAAGGAATTCATTAAAGAGATTAATTTAGTTCCTACTGATGAACAAAAGAATGCTATGAATTCAATATTCCCGAGCATCGATGCAGGTCAAAATAAAACATTTCTGATTCACGGGGTTACAAGCAGTGGAAAGACGGAGCTTTATATTAGAATTATCGAAAAGGTACTTTCTATCGGTAAAACAGCTATAATGCTAGTTCCAGAAATATCCCTGACTTCCCAAATAATTGATAGATTTGAAAAACATTTTGGTAGTAACGAATTGGCAGTGCTTCATAGTAAATTGTCAAAAGGAGCTAGGCAAAATCAATGGAATAGGATAAAAAATAAAGAAGCTAAAATTGTGATTGGAGCAAGATCAGCCATATTTGCACCAATAGAAAACATTGGAATCATAATCATTGATGAAGAACATGATGGCAGCTATAAGTCCGATATGACACCCAGATACGATACATTAGAGGTGGCTAACGAAAGAGCAAAATTAAACAATGCCATACTAATTCATGGTAGCGCAACGCCATCTATTAATTCTTATTATAATTCAACTATTGGAAAATATAATTTAATAAACTTAAAAGAAAGATTTAATAAAACACTCCTGCCTGATGTGGCATTAGTTGATATGAGAGAAGAACTTAAAAAGGGCAATAAAAGCATTTTCAGCAGATTGCTCTATAACGAAATAGAAAAGAATCTTGAGTTAGGAAAGCAAATAATACTTTTTCTAAATCGAAGAGGCTATTCAACCTTCATCACTTGCAGAAGTTGTGGGTTTACAATGAAATGTAAGGACTGTGGAGTTGCTTTGACCTATCACAAAGATGACAATAAAGCAATTTGCCACTATTGTGGACACAAAGAGAAAGTTGAAAGTATTTGCCCAAATTGTAAACAGAAGTATTTAAAGCATTTTGGGACAGGGACCGAAAAAGTAGAAGAATTAACAAAGGAATTATTCCCAAGCGCCAATATACAAAGATTAGACCTCGATGCTGTCAAGAAAATTGGGGATATTGATAAAGTTTTAAGCGAATTCAGAAGGGGAAAAGCAAATATTTTAATAGGAACTCAAATTGTAGCGAAGGGTCTAGACTTTTCAAATGTAGGTTTAGTAGGTATAATAGCAGCAGACATATCTTTAAATATCCCTGATTATAGGTCTGCTGAAAGAAGTTTTCAATTGATAACTCAAGCGGCTGGAAGGTCAGGAAGAGGAGCTGAAAAAGGAAAAGTTATTGTACAATCATACTTGCCAGAACACTACGCAATTACTGCATCCATCAATCATGACTACAATAAATTTTATAATGATGAAATATTCATGAGAAAACAATTAAACTATCCACCTTTTTCAAATGTTATACTGATAACTGTTGCATCTAAGAATGAAGATGTTTCAAGATCAGTTGCTCAGAGCATTTATAATTTAATCAAGTCAAAGGCGGGATCAAAACTCGAGCAAAATATTCTTCCAGTGACTCAAAGCGTAATTTATAAGACAAAAGATTACTACAGAAACCAAATAATAATTAAGTCTGACAATGAGAAAATTGACTCGTACAGAAAATTATTATGGAAAATAAAAAACAGAAACACTGAAAATAGTAAAAGCGGAGTTTTATTATCCATTGATATAAACCCAAGCAGCTTCTACTAAGCATTTATTACATACTCAAGGAGGCATTTAAATGGCAATTAGGAACATTGTTTGCGAAGGCGATGACATTCTAAAGAAACGCGCAAAAGAAGTAACAGAAATAAACGAAAAAATTATTATGCTGCTAGATGATATGGCAGAAACAATGAAATCACAGGATGGAGTTGGATTGGCTGCCAATCAAGTAGGCATGTTAAAGAGAATTTTCATTGCAGATGTTGGAGATGGCGTTATTGAATTAATAAATCCAGAAATACTGGAAACAAAAGGAAGCCAATTTGAAGAAGAAGGCTGCTTAAGTGTTCCAGGGCTAATAGGTAAAGTCGTAAGGCCTGAGTATGTTAAAATAACTGGGCTAAATAGAAAAGGAAAACAGATTACTTTGGAAGGAACAGAGCTTTTAGCAAGGGTTTTTTGCCACGAAACTGATCATTTAAACGGTGAATTATTCATTGATAAGGCAAAAGATATTAGGGAAGCAGAAGAAAACGAAGAATACGAATAGACTAGGAGAACTAATGAAATTAGTATTTATGGGCACACCACAATTTTCCGTAACACCTTTGCAAGCATTAGTTGATGCGGGCCATGATATTTTATTAGTAATTACTCAACCAGATAAAGTAAACAACAGGGGCAACAAAATAGTTTTCTCTCCCGTTAAAAGAAGAGCCTTGGATTTAAATCTTAAAGTTGTACAGCCAGAGAAAATCAAAGGCAATATCGAATTGATTTCTGAACTGGAAGCTTTAAAACCAGATTGCATTATTGTATCGGCTTTTGGCAGGATATTGCCCAAGGAAATTCTAGACATACCAAAATTTGGTTGCATCAACATTCATGCATCTTTGCTTCCTAAATATAGGGGAGCAGCTCCAATCCAATGGAGCATTTTAGATGGTGAGGAATACACTGGAGTTTCAATAATGAAGATGGAAGAGGGGCTCGATACTGGTCCAGTTTATGCGATGGATAAAACTCCTATATTGGAAAAGACTGGAGAAGATCTATTTAGCGAACTGTCAGAAATAGGTTCACGCTTACTTATTGATACTTTGGTTAAATTAAATGACGAAAAACTAGCGGCAAAGCCTCAGGATAATAATGCATCCTGTTATGCTAGAATGTTAAATAAAGAAGATGGACTTTTGGATTTTTCAAAGGAGCCATTTGAAATTTGCAGAAAAATAAGAGCATTATACCCAAATATAAAAACTTATACTAATTATAAAGGTTTAAAGATGATTGTATCCGAAGCAAAAGAGTTAAGAGAAGCCAATTTAGAGAAGCCTGGGACAATCACTGGAGTGTCAAAAGAAGGAATAAAAATTTCATGTGGTGGATCAACACTATTAATTACTAGACTTCAGTTCCCTGGGAAAAATGAAATGAAAGTTTCAGATTATTTAGTCGGCAACAAAATAGAGTCGTTTGAAATTTTAAAGTAAAGAGAGGATGATTTAAATGGATATTTCAATAATTATATTAATAATAGCAATGATATTTGCTGTATACGCACAAGCAAAGGTTGGAACAACATATAGAAAGTATACAAATGTTCAAAACTCGAAAGGTATTACCGGAGGGCAAGCAGCTAGAACTATACTTGATAAAAATGGCTTAAATAATGTGCCGATCGAAGTAGTCGCAGGTAAAATGTCAGATCATTACGATCCACGAACAAGAGTTATGAGACTTTCAGGAGATGTATATAATGGCGCGACAATATCAGCAGTAAGCATTGCAGCACATGAAGCTGGCCATGCTGTCCAACATGCAACTGGATATTCACCATTGAAAATTCGAAATAGCATAGCTCCAGTTGTTAATATTGCATCAAATTTAGCGTGGCCTATTCTTATCTTAGGTATATTTCTTCAAATATCTGGTTTGTTTACACTTGGGATATTGATGTTTTCTGCAGCAGTATTCTTTCAAGCGATAACTTTACCCGTAGAATTTAATGCGAGTAAAATAGCAGTTGAAATGCTAGATAATTACGGAATAATCGATGAATCAGAAAAAGGTGGAGCAAAGAGAATGCTATCTGCCGCTGCAATGACTTATTTGGCAGCAATGGCAATGTCACTTGCGAATTTGCTAAGATTGATAATGCTAAACAATAGAAGATAGTTTTATTAAATTTAAATTTAATTTAATATTGAAAATGAGGTCAACTAAATGGATATAAATAGGAAAATTGCCTTCGATATTTTGATTGATATTGAAAAAAATCAGGCATATTCAAACATTGCGCTAAATAAGAATTTAGCCAAAAATAAAGACCTCAAACCCAATCAAGGCTTTATTAGAGAATTAGTATATGGCGTGCTAGAAAATAAAATGTATCTGGACTATATTTTAAGTCAACTAATCACAAGGCCAATGGTTAAGAATAAGACTGAATTAGGAACAATTTTGAGGATGGGAATTTATCAGATTGATTACATGAATTCAGTGCCAGATTATGCGGCAGTAGGTGAAAGTGTAGATTTAGTAAATAAATTATATAAAGCCCAAGGGAGTTTCATCAATGGGGTTTTAAGAAATTACCTTAGAAAAAAAGATGAGATTTTACTTTCTCAGGAAGGAAAATCAACAGCAGAGTACTTAGCAATAAAATATTCTCATGCAAAATGGATTGTCGAGTACTGGCTCGATTTATACGATGATAAATTTGTTGAAGAACTATTAATTGAAAACAACAAATCACCTTTGATTTGCATAAGAGCGAATACAATAAAGATTAAAAAAGATGATTTGAAAAATATCTTAATAGAAAAAGGATATGAGATAATAGAAGGCAAATTGACTAGCGATGCAATTTACGTAAAAGGTAATAGTCTGCTTGATGAATCTCTATTTAAAGAGGGCGCTTTTTCGGTTCAAGATGAAAGTTCAATGCTTGCAGTTAAAAGCCTAGCACCTTCACCAGGCGAAACCATAATCGATACATGCGCAGCGCCCGGTGGAAAATCTCTTTTCATTGCTGAACTTATGCAAAATGAAGGATTAATAATTGATTTCGATATCCATGAACATAAATTAAAGCTTATTGAAAAATCTGCTAAAAAAAATGGCGTAGAAATAATCAAAACAGAAATTTGGAATAGTAAATCCGCAAACCCAAAATACATTGGAAAAGCTAATAAAGTAATAGTTGACGCGCCGTGCTCGGGGTTAGGTGTCTTAAGACGAAAGCCAGAGCTGAAATATAAAGGTAGTATTGATTCAGTAAATGAACTTTCAAATATTCAGCTCGAAATACTAGAAAGCTCAAGTAAATATCTTAAGGAAAATGGAATTATACTTTATTCCACTTGCACAATTTCTATAAAAGAAAATCAAAATGTAACTGAAAAATTCCTAAAGAATAATTCTGATTTTAAATTAATTGAAGAAGTTCAGCTTTTTCCAAATGTAAATAACACAGATGGATTTTATATTTGTAAAATGATAAAAAATTCTTGAATAGTATGGTAAAATAGCATAGGGCTACAACTGAATAAAGGAATTGGAATATGGTTCAAATTGGCTTTAAAACAGATGCAGGCAAAATGAGAAGCGTTAATGAAGATGCTTTTTTTGTGATGCCAAAACAAAACATATATATAATTGCTGATGGAGTCGGAGGACAAAATGCAGGTGAACTTGCAAGCCGTACAACAGTAAAAAATATAGCTGATTATATTCAAATAAATGCGATTCAGAAAAAGTCGAATGAAGCTGATTTAAAAATTTACTTTAATAACTGTATTACTTCAGTAAACGAAAATATTTACAATTTATCGAAAGAAAATGAACAACAAAAGGGTATGGCAACAACAGTTGTTATTCTATATGTTCATGGTAATAAAGCTTACGTAACAAATGTTGGTGATAGTAGGGCATACTTAATCAGAGAGGATCAAATTCACCAAATAACAGAAGACCACACAGTTGTAAATCAACTAGTAAAGGGTGGCAAAATTTCAAAGAAGGATGCCAAAACACATCCGATGAGCAACGTTATTACCAAAGCAATTGGAGCCGACAAAGATATTAGTCCTGATTATTATTCAGTAGATTTATGTAAGGATGACATAGTATTGCTTTGCTCTGATGGGCTTTATTCTGAGGTAAACGAGGAACAAATAATTAAAACATGCTTGAGTGGCGAAAATATGCACCAAGTCTGCAATAATTTAATTGATATAGCAAACGAACATGATGGCAAAGATAATATCACCGTAATTTGTGTTAAAATATAGAAATTGGAGGACTACACATGAGTAATAAAATATTAGCTGGAAGATATGAGCTTATAGAGAAAATCGGCGAAGGCGGAATGGCTGTAGTATATAAAGCAAAGTGCAGACTTTTAAATAGATTTGTAGCAATCAAGATATTGAAGCCAGAATTTATAAAAGATGCAAAATTCATTGAAAGTTTTCGCAGAGAATCGCAGGCAGCTGCAAGCTTATCACATCCAAATATTGTAAATGTTTTTGATGTAGGTAAAGAAGGAAATATATACTATATTGTTATGGAGTTAATTGAAGGTAGGGTTTTAAGCGATATCATTAAAAAAGAAGGAGCTTTACCAATTGATGAAGCGATCTCAATTACAAAACAAATAGCTCAAGGCTTAAGTATCGCTCATAAGAATCACATTATACATAGAGATGTTAAACCACATAATATATTAATAATGGATAATGGAACTGCTAAAATTACTGATTTTGGAATTGCTAAGGCTATTAATTCAGCTACTATTGTAAATAATACTAATACTATATTAGGGTCGGTTCACTATTTCTCGCCAGAGCAGGCTAGAGGTGATTATGTTGATGAAAAATCAGATATTTATTCTCTTGGGATTGTGCTCTATGAAATGCTGACAGGAAAAGTACCTTTTGACGCCGACAATCCAGTTTCAGTTGCAATAATGCAAATTAATAATGAAATTGAACCTGCATCTAAATATAACCCTGCAGTCTCGAGGGAACTTGACAGATTAATTTTTAAAGCTACTGATAAATTCCAAAGCAATAGGTTTAACTCGGTAGAAAGTATGTTTGAAGCTTTAAATAATTTGAATATGGACTTTCCATTAGGTAGCAAAACTGAGAAAATAACAGCTAATATTAATAAAAGGTTAATTAATGAGAATGGAGAAATATCAGTGACTATTAATGAAAAGCAAAATATTAAAACAGATAAGAATACCAATGGCGGTAAAAAAATAAAGAAAAAATTCAAAATTAATAAAATTAAGATGGCTGCAATTATATTGGCATTGATACTTGCTATTCCTGCAAGTCAGCTAATTTTGAATTTATTTACAGGAGCTTTTTCGGAACAGGACGTAATTGTTCCAAACATTATTGGAATGACTGTGGAAGAAGGAACTCAAACATTAGATGGATTAAAATTGAAACTAAAAATTGGCGATGAACTTTATAGTAGTGATTACGAGGCTGGAATAATAATGTCTCAAAGCCCTGCCAACGAAATGACGGTTAAAACTGGAAATACAATAGTTGTTAATACTAGCAAAGGACAAAGAGAAGGAACAGTACCAATCCTTACAAATAAATCTTTAGTTGATGCTATATTTACTTTAGAAAATTATGGCTTTGTTCAAGGTGATGTTACGATTGAAGCAAGCGATTTGCCAAAAGATTTTGTAATTAGACAGAGCCCTGAGCCTGGAACGCCTTCAAGTGCAGGAACAAGGATTAATTTAGTTGTTAGTGATGGATTAAAAACACAGAAA
>CAYRVM010000036.1:10191-11285 GCA_964427575.1 uncultured Oscillospiraceae bacterium
CTAACTAAAGTAGGTCTTGTGTTAGGCGAAATTGCCTATGAATATAGCCCAATGTATGACCAGAACATAGTAATCGGACAAGGATACAATCCTGGTGACGAAATCCTTAGAGATACAGTAGTTAATTTTGCAGTAAGCAAAGGAAGGGATTCGACTCAACCTTCTGCTGGCATAATAAATATAGAGATATCTTATGATAAAGCGAAAAATCAAGTATTTGCTCTCTCAGTTTACAATGGAACAATTGCTGTTATAGATGCTCAAAGTAGAAATAAAAGTGATGGTTCTGAAATAATCTCCATTGAAGGAGAAGGCATTTCGAATGTAGTTATTATGTTTGACAAAGATATTGTATATGACAAGACTGTAAACTTCGCTACTGGGGAGATTCTATGATCAAAGGTACCATAATCAAGGGAATCGGAGGTTTCTACTACATAAAAACCGACCAAGGCATATTTGAATGCAAGGGTAGGGGATTGTTTAGAAAAGAGAAGTTGGTTCCTTGTGTTGGAGACCATATAATGCTCGAACCAGATGAGCTAGATGAATATAAAGGAACTATTGTAAAGATACTTCCAAGAAAGAATATATTTGTAAGGCCGCCGGTAGCAAATTTAGATCAATTATTAATTGTCATGGCTATGGAAAAACCAGAACCAAATTTTTACTTGCTAGATAAATTCTTAGTAATGGCAGAGAAAAACCAAGTTGATATTATTATAGCATTTAATAAAATTGATTTAATAGAGGAAGAAGAAGTAAAAAAAGTACTAGAAATTTATGACAATCTATATCCATTATTCTTTTTCAGCGCTGAAGCTGGAGTTGGTATAGAAGAAATAAAGCTTGAACTCAAAAATAAACAAACTGCAATTTCAGGACCATCAGGGGTAGGCAAATCTACTCTAATAAATAAAATGCATGAAGATTTAATCGATGCTGTAAATTGGGCGATCAAACAAAAAATCGCTGATCCACAAAAGGTTGCGATTATGGGTGGAAGTTATGGTGGTTATGCAACTTTGGTTGGGCTGACTTTTACTCCAGATGTTTTTTGTTGTGGAGCATCAATTGTAGGTATCTCAAATTTA
>CAYRVM010000037.1:0-10694 GCA_964427575.1 uncultured Oscillospiraceae bacterium
TTGCCGGTTTTTCCCGGGTTGTAGTGATATATTGAAATCAGAATCGAAAGGGAGTTTCGCTCCGTCTCTATGGATGGAGACGTTTCCCCCTGTTGAGTTCGCATCGAATATTTTCTGATTTGTAGTTATTCCATCCTTTAGCTCTTTAGAGGTACCTTTTTCATCTTTGTACTTGAGTTGATAAGCCGGAAATAAGTCGTTTCCGATGGTGCCATCCTTGAACTCGGCCCAACGCTGAGTGATTTTGTCCTTTGCTAGCATGGAGGAGACAGGATAGAATACAATTTTTTCATAGGCTTTGCCATTACCTTTTGCGATTTCATCACCATTTGCGCCCGAGTTGTAGGGCACAAAGGCTTCGTTTGAATAAGTAATTCGTCTGTCTGTGTTGCCAGGGTAATTAGGATCGGCAATATATAGGTTTTCTTTATCTGCGCGATACACAAGCATCGAATGTCCTCCGCCGGCATTACTAAAAATGCCGATTTGTTGAGGTTGTCCAGTAACCAAGATGCCGTATGCGAATAAACACCTGGTGAAATTATCTCCTAGCCCTGGTGATTCATGCTTTTCCCATTTGATTTTATTATTTACAAGCGAATGTGTATATGTAATGCCAGTAAGCGCGAGCCATTTTTCTTCTTCGTTATCGAGTTTATTAGTTGCGGCGCCATAATCCGACTGTACCACGGAGCTCAAACGGTAGCCGTAGGAATCATCCATCCAGAGATCTGGTGTTTTTGGCTGATTATCGTTGTTGTCATAGCGGTTATACAGATGTGCATCTGTGCCGTCGGGTTTTGTTAAATAGTACCACTGCGCGACAGCACTCTGCCCAGCGCAATGACCATTGGGAGCAATATATGAACCCCTGTTGACAAACTGGAAGTCGTCAACACCGGGTATAAATCCTGATACAATATCTTGTTCAAGCAGAGTCTTTTCAATCATGCTGATGAAAAAGCTAGAGAAATGAAGAGTACTAACGGTAACTGATTCCGAATCGATGGAGGATAGAGGCATACTTTCAATATTTCCGGTCGTTTTGTCATATAAAAACCCCATTGCAATGTATCCCTCGGGGACATTGACTGGTACTCGAATGTATATTGGCTCCGCGGATAATTGCCCGCCATTGTCGACGGATATCATCGGCGAAATAGGTGTGACCGCTGATCCGAAGGTTTGTTCAGTGATTGGAGCGTAGCTGATTTTAAAAGATGTGCCTGCGGTATAGGCCCCAGGAGGGACATCCAGAACGAAACCATCTAGCGGGTCTCCGGATTTATCATAAGAGATGAGCATGCCTTCCGGCATTACTTCGACATTAGAAATTTCAACAGGCTCGCCAGTGGCGATATTACCAACGTTACCGGTCTCAGGTTTATTATCTGCTCCAGTTGTGCCTTCCTTAGATGAAGAGCAGCTTGCAAACAAGCCAATAATGAGAATGAATATGATTATAACCTCCGATATCCTGCGAATAATAAACATACCATGCACCACCTTTCCAATAAAAAAACTGCACCCTTTACGCATGCAGTTAATTATCACTTTACACTTCTGTAACCTGGCTGCCTTTGCATTGAGCTTAAGGTCCATAGGCTTTGCGTCTCTATATTTCTATAGATTTGCTATTTCGGACTAATTTTCAACTACATTAGTGTATTCATAATTTAATTAATTTAATTATATTCTAAAAAGTAAAAATGTAAACAATATTGTTAACGTAATCACATTCGGTGCATATTTATAATACCTTATTCATTAATTTTTACTAGATGGTTTTATTCGACTCAAGATGCGCAGGTGGATAAGATCCCCCGATTCCTTTCTTTGGAATGCGAAGAAAAACTCCCGTAGGACGAGGCGCCAGGATGAAATTGCGAGGCATGTATTTATATATACATAACGAGCAATTTGTATCCGCAACAACGAATTCTTACGGGAGTTTTTCAAGCATTGGTGGAGAATACCTCCGGTGAATAATATTTCAAACACTAAAATGTAGTTACATACAAACGTTCATTAGGTACAATCTGTTTTACCTGACTATTGCTATCCCAAGACAATGACACTACTGAAACTGCAGTTTTCTCATAGTATTCCATTACAATTGAATAATGCTTTCCAGCTATCAAATCAATCGTCCCTTTGTTTTCAATTTCAATATGGTCGGTCCAATTATTAATAATCAGTTTTCCATCAACGTACAACCTTACACCGTCATCTGAATTTGTATAAAAATTGTATCTCTCTGAATAAAGAGGCTGGATTTCGCCAATCCACCTAATACAATAGTTGTCTGTGCCTAACCCATTTATAGGATTAGTTGTATAGCCCCAATTAAAATTAACTACTTCATCAACTTTCTTGTTTACAAGGGTAGTAAAGGTTTTGCCGTAATAATACATTCCTACTAAACCATTAATAGGCGATATGGTATGAGTATATTGAATCCAAGGACTAGACATTCTTAATCCATCTTTAATATATCTAAAACTATATGATAATTTATCCCCCACCGATAAATTCCCAATCGCGTAGTCATATCCCGAAAGATTCTTTTGCATTGCAGCTGTTTGAGGTACATTTCCATTTTTCGAATAAACCACTTGGATATCAGACAACGAATTTTTAGGTGTGAATTGAACTTTTATTTCATTTCCCCCCGTTCTAATATAACTTGATATATAGTCCACTGTGAATAATTGCGACTGTGGGACTACCTGTTTAGTTTGGCTTGGGCTTGACCATAAAAGCGAAATAAGAGCATCTACACTTTTTTCATAATATTGGATTTTGATACTATATTTTACACCTGCTAGCAATGTTATTTTTCCACTATTTTCTGCTTTTGCATGATCTGTCCAGTTATCAATTACGAGTTTATCGTCAACCCACAACCTTACTCCATCATCGGATATTGTATAGAAGGTGTATTCTTCAGAATAAAGAGGTTGGACTTTCCCTATCCACTCAATTGTGAAATTATTTACTGGCATTAGACTATTTGGTGCGTTGGTTCCCCAATTGAAGTTGACCATTGAGTCAACGCTTGTCGTCGCAAGAGTTTGGAAATACATATCTGAATAGTAGCTTGCAAGCAGACCGTTTCCAACGTCCGTTGCTGAATCATTAATTTTAAATGCATTATTCTCGGCATTAATTAATAAAGCAAGTTGGGACGATTCATTTTGATATTCATTTCCTGCAGCAAGTGGAAGCTCCCATGATAATTTTAGAGTTTCACTGCTACCTGCGGGTAAAACCTTATATGTTTCATCTGGAATGACAAAACCACCTTGATCGTCTAATATTTTAATCTGAATTGGATTTACACCTTCAGAAAGCTTTCCATTCTGTTCTAGTTTTACCTTATATCCTAGCTCTATCGAGCCAGTATTTGTAACGATTACATTTTCAAACCCAGTATCCCCAGGGACAATATTTTCAATATTAAAATATTTAATTCCATCTGGTTTATCCATGCTGATTGCAACTTTGCCAGTGTCGAAGTGATTTTGGCTATTGGAGGCAGAACTAAAGAAAATCGCAAAAGTAGAGCCCGCAATCATCGAAATCCCAATTATGATCATAACGATGATGTTTATAATATATGCTATTTTCTTTGCTGGTTTTTCCAAATCGAGCACCCTCTTGATATATAGGGTTTCTGTTTTCACTAAACTATATTAATGGGGAGAGCTATACTCTCCCCATATTTGTTTGATAAATATTGATCCTATTATAACTTTACGCTTCTATCTTAGTTATTTTTAACCTGTTCTGCATTTACTGTCATGCTCAAAACTCCTGATGTAGCTTGATAATCATTTCCTGCTGCAAGTGGAAGTTGCCATGATACTGTAAGCGTTTCGCTATCTCCAGCATCAAGAATACGGTTGTTATCAGATCCAGGTACTATTGTATTCCCTTCGCTATCTTTAATAGTAACTGCTAATGGATTGTCACCTTCTGTTAAAGCTCCCGTTAGGCTTTCAGCGATATCATATCTAAGTCCGAGTGATCCATCATTTTTTACTGTAACTGTGTTTGAAGCTGCGTCTCCAGGTGCTATGTTAGTAATGTCAAAATATTTGGCTCCATCTGGCTTGTCAAGACTAATTGCTAGTGTGCCAGATGTGAAGCTGTTTGCAGTGTTTAGCGCTGTGCTTGTGAAGAGTGCGTATGTGCCGCCGGCTATAAGCATTCCTCCAATGATAGTAACTGCAAGTGCAAAGTAGATGCTTTTGTTGAATTTCTTTTTCATTTTTTTTACTTCCTTTCGTTTTAAATTATTAATATAAGTGAAATATTTTCAATATTTTCAACATCATTTTCTAATAGTTCAACATCCTTGATGGCGCCTGTCAGTAGGATAATTTTAGAAGAAAATAATGTGGAAGCAATAATTAATTGGCTTTTGTTGTTATGGACCCATCAGTTTCATCTGTTTGATCCAAACTTTTTCGAAGAATCATTTTCCATAATTTTATTATTTGAGATATTATTATTAACAATCCTGGAATGAAGAGCAAAAGTATTATTCCATTTTTTGAAGCTGCATAGTTGAAGATATATCCTAAATAAGGTATTGTGAAGTTTTGATATAATGCAATTACATTTTCGCTGGGTATCATGTTGAAATCTTTTGAGTCATTATTGTCGCCTTTTGTTTGATAGTATGCTTTGTTATCAATTTGTCTAATTCCAACAATCCTATGTGTTGTAATTTCGTTTGGTGTATCCGCTGAAAAATATGTAATTACATCCCCTTCTTTAAACACGTCATTTATTGCTACCTGTTTTACTAGTATTATTGATCCTGTTTGAATTGATGGTTCCATAGATCCGGAAAAAACTTCCAAAAGCTGATATCCCATTATTTTCGGAGGCTCTCCTGATATTTTTGATGAAACTCCTACATAAGCAAAGAATCCTAAAACTAAAATTAATAAAACTATTACTAATCTTTTAATCCATTTTACAATTACCATTCCTTTTGCTCCTCTCATTTATTTTTTAAATACAATTTGAATGTCTTGATTCAAATATATAGAATTGCACATTTTATAAAGAGTACCATTTGTCACAATTATTCCGTGAGTTTTTCACGAGTTTAATGCGCATAAAAAAGGAGTTCACATGTTTCAATCATGTGAACTCCTTTTTATTTACTTAAAACACCTCAGAATATTACGATTATATCAAATTGCTTTTCAGCGCAAACACTGCAAGTTGGGTACGATCATCCACCATTAATTTTGAGATTATTGTTGTAATAACATTCCTTAGTCTTCCTTCAGAAATAAAGAGATCTGCTGCAATATCGGAAGTTTTTCTACCTTCTACAATCATTTTAATTATTTCAAGTTCCCTATTGGACAATTCAACCTGGATGTCATTAACCATTACTCTTTTGCCTTTGGTCGTAGTATAAATTTCTTTTGACGAACTTCTCTTTGCCATTTCCCTTACTTCATTGTGAATCACTTCCATGTTTGCATAAACACTTTTTATTGCCAAAACAAGTTCATTTTCATTGATGCTTTTTAGAACATACCCATCTGCACCGTTATTTAATGCTAAATGTACATCCTCCTCGTCTTTCGAGGTAGTTAGAATAAGTATTTTATTATTTTTATCAGCTTCCTTAATCTTCTTTGTTGCCTCTATGCCATCGCAATTTGGCATTTTTATATCCATTAGAATAACATCTGGTTTAAGTTTATTGGCTAATTCTATTGCCTCATTGCCATCTTTTGCGCACGCAATTACCTCTATATCTGAATCACTCTCAAGTAAATGATTCATTAAATCAAGCAATAACTCCTGGTCATCTACTAATAAAACCTTAATCTTGTAATTTGGTTTATCCATAATAGCTTAATCCCTCGCTTCTGCAGTAATAAATGCATTAAACACAAATATAATTTTTGCTACTTCATTTTTAAGATTAAATGTAGTTTCTTCGGAATTTTCGCCAATATCGATGGCGATATTTTTTTCTAGCCTTTCAGCTAAGCTAAATGCTCTTTTCGCTTCAAAAGCAGACAAGGAGCCTTTCAATGCATGGGCTAATCTATTAAGTTCATTACTATCCTTTGAAGTTATTGCCTTGTCTATGCTTTCCAATAAATCAGAAGAGGTCTCTTTGAATTTCTGCGTAATATTTTTGAAGAAATTTAAATCATGATTCATTTTTGCATAAACCGAATGTATATTTACAATGTCAGTTGATATCGTCAAATCTTGATCAAGTGGAGTATCATTTTGTATTTCCTCCAATATTGCTATTAGGTCAGCAGAATAAATTGGCTTTGGTAAATAGTAATTCATACCCGCCTTATAACATTTATCTTTATCACCAGACATCGCATGTGCTGTAATAGCAACAATTGGTATATTCTTACCTTTCTTGAGTTGCCTTATATAAGATGTTGCTTCATATCCATCCATTTCAGGCATTTGCACATCCATAAATACTATGTCAAAGTCTTGCTCAGCGAACATTTTAATTGCTTGCTTCCCATTTGACCCAACTTCATAAAAGTGCCCTTCTATTTCTAAAATCTTACACATTAAAATAATGTTTACTTCATTATCGTCAACAACGAGTGCTTTTAATCTAGGTCTTTCTCCCCCATTAACTTGACTTCTCTCGCTATTCATTGCTTCTGTTACTAGATTTATATTTTCGTCCTGAGCCTTATTAAAAATTTCATAAGTTTCTAAGTCTTCTATATTATTGAAGTTTAATGTGAAGTTAACCTTTGTTCCAATTCCTTCTGTACTTTCTATACAGATATTTCCTCCCAATAATTCTACAAGTTTAGAACATATAGCTAAACCTAAGCCATTACCCCCAAAATCTCTAGTTGTACTACTATCAGCTTGCACGAAAGGTTCAAATATTTTTCCCAAATTTCTTTGCGCTATTCCAATACCGGTATCGCTTACTGAAAAGTTTAATGTATATGCATTATCTTGGCTTGGAAAAGATGAAACATTGATTTCGATTTTGCCAGTCTCTGTAAATTTAATTGCATTACCAACTAGGTTTATAAGTATTTGCTTTATTTTTTCTATATCTCCATATACCAATTTGGGTACTTCAGGCGATATGTTTAAGAATAGATCTAAATTCTTTTCCTTAGCGACAATTTGCATTATTTTTATAATATCCTTTAAACTGTCTCGTATGTTAAAATCATCATTATTAATATCTAGTCTTCCTGCTTCAATCTTTGATAGGTCAAGTATATCGTTAATAATAATTAGTAGTGATTTTGCAGATTTTTCTAAAATCTTAATATATTCGTATTGACCTGAATCCAAGTTAGTTTTTGAAAGAATATCTATAGTCCCAAGCACGCCATTAAGAGGAGTCCTTATTTCGTGAGACATATTAGCTAAAAACTGGCCTTTTGCAATATTCGCAACTTCCGAGCTAGCCTTTGAATTTTTAAGTTCACGTTCAATTTTTTTAAGATATGTGATATCCGTCAATACGTTCAATCGCATAGGTCCCTTTGGCTGATCAATAATTTCGCTTGAAAATAAACCAGTTATTATTTCACCATTCTTTTTATAAAAACATAATTCAAAGTCTCTTATTTTCCCATCCTTTTGTAACATTGCCTCCATTTTATTTTGCTCGATTGGATCACAAAATAGCTTTAATTCTAAATTTGTTTTATTGATAACCTCATTTTTATCATAGCCCAATACATCAACGAATGCTTTATTCACATCAAAATATTTACCATCTGGAATCCTACTAAGTGACATTAGCGCTGGATTAGCGTCAAATATTCTTGCAAATTTATTGTAAGCTGCATTTTGATCTGATAAATCTTTGAATATCCCAATAATACATTCCTCTGCATTCCATTTCCCAAAAGATGCTTTAACTACGAATTCTATTTTAGTTCCATCTTTTTTAATCAAAGAAATTATTGGTTTGTTTTTTACCCCAAGTATTAATTTTTTATATATTTCATCTGTTTCTAACTGTTTTTCTGGTGTAATCAATTCGTTTATAGACATCTTTTTAAACTGATGATAACTATATCCCAGTTTTTCCACACCTTCTTTATTTGTGTGAATGATCTTTCCATTTTTATCCCAAACTAGAATAATATCATCCATTGTCTCAAAGAAGTCTCTAAAGTTTTGTTCGCTTTTGCTTAGTTCTCTATCCAGAAAGGAATTTTGAAGTAAATTGTTTATCCTCAATAGAACTTCTGTTGCATGAAATGGTTTTGATATATAATCTGCTCCTCCGGCTTCAAGCCCCTTGATTTTATCTTGAATAGAGTCTGCTCCTGTGACAAAAATAATGGGCAGATTTTTTGTATCTGGATTTTCCTTTATTGTTTTGCATAGATCAAATCCACCAATGCCAGGCATTTTTACATCGAGCAAGATGAGATCAGGTTTCTTAGTATTAATTAATTCTAAAGCGGCTGCCCCAGATATAGATGAAGTTACATTGAATTTCTGTTCTCTTAGTATTCTTTCCAATATATGAGTATTTTCTATTTCATCGTCAACGACCATTATCTCAATGGTTCTTGAGTTGTTGTAATCAAACATGATTTTACTCCTTCGATTCCGCATTTTCTTTTAAATTAAATTTTGTAAACTTAATCACTTGTAACAGATGGTACTGAAACAGCAAATGCAGATACAGATGCTTGTTCAGTGTCAGTTGCAAGTACGGATGCTGGTAAACTGAAAAAGCTTACCATTGTTATCATTAGAATAAATGCGATTACTAGTCTTGATTTTTTTGTTGCCATTGATTTCATCTCCTTTTAATTTGAGTGAAATTCCTGGCAGCCGGACTGCCATCTCAAAGTTTTATTTTCTCTTTGACTTAGGCTCCTAGCTTTGCGCCCCAACCTTTCGGTTAGTTTGCCCTTTACATTAATTTCTGTTTACAATAACTTACTTTATATAAAAAAGATCTTAAGTTGACCTTATCGTATCTGAATTTTTATTTATATCTTAAAAAAAACTCCGATTTGTTAGTATAAAATATAATTAACTTAAACATTTAACTTTATCATAATGGCGTAAATGTTTTATGCGTAGTAAATAGTGATTGATATCATTTTCACATAGCGAGGTCATATACTGGTCTCAAAATAAAATTTATAAAAGTTGAATATAATTATTCTATGACTGAATGATTTTACAGAAAAATAATAAAAAAGCAGCGGCTCTCAGTTATTTGAGAGGGTTGTATAATTTCTGTGGGGGTAGATGAAAAAATATAAAGACATAACATCCATTCCGTTTTATGATTAAAGTGACAAAACCAATCATGAAAGGCGGAGTGAATGTTATGTCTGAAATTAATAATATCAAGTTTTTGTTAGATTTGGAAGAGCATAATCTAGTTTTTGATTCAAATTATGAATGCGATTATGTTATTCTTTCAAATAATGTTACGGCTAAAAGGATTCATCTCAAAACAACTACAGAATTTGTCTTCTGCAGCTGCTGTGGACAAATCATAAATGGGCTTCATGATTATCGATATACAAATATTAAACATTACTCCTGCGGTCAGCAACCGCTAATCATCTCAATTAAAAAGAAAAGATTCCATTGCAATGATTGCAATACTAATGTTACAGAAAATATTACTGGGATAGATAAGAATTGCTTCATCTCAAATGCTCTAAAAAGGTCAGTTACTTTTTCTCTTAAAAGAATATCCTCGCTTAAGGATATTTGCTTAAGTCACAATGTTTCATACTCGACTGTATATAGAAGCCTTGAGAAAGTTAGTCATAAAAGCCATATCTTTAGCCTACCACCAGTTATTTCTTTTGATGAGTTTAGGGCTAATACAACTGAAGGTAAATATGCTTTTATGGTAGTTAATCCAATTAGCAAGAAAATATTAGAAATCCTTCCAGATAGGAAGTTTGCAAGTGTATTTAAATACTTTCTAAGTTTTCCAAGAGAGGATAGAAACAAGGTAAAGTACATAGTTTCTGATCTTTGGGAACCATACAGGCAAATCATAAAGAAACTCTTTCCAAGAGCTATTATGATAGCAGATAAGTTCCATTACCAAAGGGTTGTTGGAGCTTCCTTAAGCAGTATTAGAAAAAGAGTATGCCAGGATTTAGATAGTAGTACAGCATATCAGGTCAAGAAGAATTGGAAACTGCTTCACTTATCTTTTGAGAAGGTAAAAGATGATGATAGAAGATTCTCCTATCTTTTAAAAAGGCAAGCCACTGATTATGAAGTTTTATGCTATATTCTGCGGCTAAATAAAGAGTTGAAAAATGCATACTACCTTTATCAAGACTTTCTAAGGATATTAAATCTTGAGTCCCAGGAGAAACAGGTATTGCAGTTTGAGCATTGGATAAAGAAAGCTGAAACCTCAGAATCTCTAGAAATGGTAAATGTTTCCAAAACAATGAAGCGTTGGAGAAATGAAATCAAGGCATCTTTCATAAGATACAATGGAGTTTGCTTAAATAACGCCTTCATAGAAGGCGTAAACAACAAGATCAAGGTAATTAAAAGAGTATCCTATGGATACAGATCCTTCATCAATTTTAGGAAACGAATTTTTCTCGTTTTCTACTAAGATAAAGTCGCTTTGAGAAAGAAAACGGGAGTAGATTTTTTCATCTACCCCCACAGTTGAATAACAACCT
>CAYRVM010000038.1:0-10686 GCA_964427575.1 uncultured Oscillospiraceae bacterium
GTTTACAAAGTTCGCGAAGGCGGTGAGAAACACTTATGGTCTCCCGATGCCATTCTTGACAAGGCCGACATTGGTTCTCCTTGGCTACCGGTAGTAATAATAACAAGTTCCTCGTTTTTTAAATGTTTAGCTTTATTAATGTCTACTAAAACATTCTCTGGAATATTTAAATACCCTAGTTCCATTGCAACGTTTACAACGTTCAGCATACTTCTTCCAGATATAGCTATCTTTCTACCGTTTTGAATGGCAGCATCAATTATCATTTGAACTCTATAAACATTTGAAGAGAAAGTAGCAATTATTATTCTATCTTTAGTTTCTCTAAATATGTTTTCTAAAGCAAATGCTACTGTTTTTTCAGAAGCTGTATAACCTTTACGTTCTGAATTCGTGCTATCAGCTAACATAAGCAAAACGCCTTTACTACCGATTTCAGCAAGCCTATTTAAATCCATTCTTTGTGCATGAATTGGCGTAAAGTCAATCTTAAAATCTCCAGTATGGAATATCATCCCACAAGGCGTATCAATTGCAAAGCATACAGAATCAGCAATCGAGTGAGTTGTTTTGATTGCTTCAATTGTAAACGATCCAACTGTAAATTTTTCATCGGCTGTTATTGTAATTAGATTTCCTGTTAACATATGCTCTTTTAGTTTGTTTCCAATTAATCCCAAAGTAAGCTTTGTTCCATAAATAGGAACATTAAACTCTCTTAAGAAATATGGAATTGCACCGATATGATCTTCATGACCATGGGTTATGATCATTCCTTTAATTTTTTCTTTATTCCTGGACAAATACGTGAAATCAGGAATAACTATATCTATTCCTAACATTTCATCTTCTGGGAAAGATAACCCACAGTCTACAATTAATATTTCATTTTTATACTCAATTACTGTGATGTTTTTCCCTATTTCATTTAATCCTCCAAGAGGTATTACTTTTACTGACTGTCCTTTTATTTCAATTTCTTTTTGTTTCATCTAAACTCCTTCTATTTTGTAACTACATTCAATAGTTTGTCTGGTACGGAAATAATTTTCACTATTTCTTTACCCATTAATAATTCTAATACTTTTTCTTCTTTTAAAACGAAATCTTGAAATGCATCCCGTTGCATTCCACTTGGAACAATGATCTTTTCCTTTAACTTTCCGTTTATCTGAACAACTATTTCAACGCTATCTTTTATCAAGGCACTTTCGTCAAACTGAGGCCATGATTCTAGGATTGTATACTGTTTCTTCTCTAGTTTTTCCCATAATTCTTCGCACAAATGAGGAGCAAATGGAGAAAGTAATAATATCAAGTCCTTGGTTGCCTTTTTTAAAAGATTGATGTTTATATTTGGTTGTTCTTTATATCTGTACATTTCATTGATTAATTCCATAATAGAGCTTACAGCTGTATTGAAATTAAACCTTTCAATGTCATCAGTCACTTTTTTAATTGATGAGTTTAAAACATAATTCAAAGATGAGTCATCTTTTGAATTTATTACTACTTCATCACTGATTTGGTTCTTGTTGTTTTCAAATACTGAATTCATTTCATCAAATAGTCTATATACCCTATTTAAGAATCTATAGCTTCCTTCTACTCCAGCATCTGACCATTCTAGTTCTTTTTCCGGTGGAGAAGCAAAAAGTATAAATAGTCTCGCAGTATCTACCCCAAATTTTTCTATGATTTCTTCAGGGCTCACAACATTACCTTTAGATTTTGACATTTTTGCTCCATCTTTGAGCACCATTCCTTGAGTAAGTAGGCGTTTGAATGGCTCATTAACTGGACATAAATCTAAATCATAAAGTACTTTAGTGAAAAATCTAGAATATAAAAGATGAAGTATTGCATGCTCAACTCCTCCAATATATTGATCGACCGCCATCCAATAGTTAACTTTTTCCATACTATAGATTTCTTCGCTATTCTTAGGATCGATATATCTTAAAAAATACCATGAAGAGTCTAAGAATGTATCCATAGTGTCAGTTTCTCTAGTGCCTTCTCCTCCGCAATTTGGACATTCTGCATGAAGAAATGTTTTACTAGTTGTAAGCGGAGATTCACCTTTACCCGTAAATACAACATCTTCAGGTAACTTAACAGGCAAGTTTTCAAATTTTTCTGGAACCCACCCACATTTTTCACAATAAATCATTGGTATCGGGCAGCCCCAGTACCTTTGTCTCGAAATAAGCCAGTCTCTTAATCTGAAATTAATAGATTCGTTCCCAGCTTTTTTATTTTCTAAAAATTCAATGATCTTAGTTTTCCCAGTTTCATAGTCTAGCCCAGAAAATTCTCCGGAATTTATTAAGTTTCCATATCCTGATGAAGCTTCGGTTAAAATAGAGGTGCTTTCATTTTCAGGATTAGAAATTACAGGCAATATTTCAATATTATATTTTTTTGCAAAATCAAAATCTCTCTGATCATGGGCAGGTACTGCCATGATTGCTCCAGTTCCGTAATCCATAAGTACGTAATTTGCTACATAAATCGGGATTTCCTTGCCATTCATTGGATTTATTGCATGTCTTCCAAGAAAAACGCCTTCTTTTTCTAAGTTTGTTGCGCTTCTTTCTATTTCAGACATATGATTAATTTTATCAATAAAATCTAATACTTTCTTTTCATCTTTAGTGCCAGCGATAAGTTCCTTAACATACTTATGTTCTGGAGCAAGCACCATGAAGGTAACTCCAAATAAGGTATCAGGCCTTGTTGTAAAGATTTTAAGCATTTTGTCGGAATCTTTAATACCAAAATCTACTTCTGCCCCGACACTCTTACCTATCCAATTTTTTTGCATAAGTTTTACCTTATCGGGCCAACTTTCTAAAGTGTCCATATCTTTCAATAATCGATCTGCGTACGATGTAATTTTGAAATACCATTGATCTAGGTCTTTTTTCCCAACCGAAGTACTACATCTTTCACAGTTACCGTCAACTACCTGTTCATTTGCTAAAACTGTTTGACATGAAGAGCACCAATTTACTGGATTCTTCTTCTTGTATGCTAATTTATTTTCATAGAACTTTATAAAAATCCATTGCATCCACTTATAATAATCTGGATGACAAGTGGCTATTTCTCTATCCCAATCATAGCTAATTCCTAAAAGTTTTAACTGACTTCTCATCTCTGCGATATTTTCCCAAGTCCAAATATTTGGATGGATACCGTTTTTTATCGCAGCATTTTCAGCGGGTAAACCAAAAGAGTCCCAACCCATTGGGTGAAGGACGTTGAAACCTTTCATTCTCTTGTATCTTGCGTAGACATCTCCAATGGAATAATTTCTTACGTGTCCCATGTGAAGCTTACCAGAAGGATATGGAAACATTTCTAACAGATAGTATTTTTCTTTATTTTTATCTATTTCAGTCTTAAATAACTTGTTTTCTTCCCATGACTTTTGCCATTTTTCTTCAATCTCTTTGAAATTATAATGCGACATTTTTTGTAATACCTCCAAGCTTATAATGAAATTACTTCACTATCTCCCCATATTTTTTCGATTCCATATCTTTCTCTCTGTTCGGCTGTGAAAATATTTACGATTACATCGCCGAAATCAATTAAAACCCAACCAGAACCGTTATTTCCTTCAACACCCTTTTTTTCTATTCCTAAAGCAGCCAATTGTATTGCAACTTCATCGGTTAGACTTTTTACTTGTCTTTCTGATCCACCGCTAGCTATTAATATGTAATCCGCAAAGCTGGAAAGCTTTGATATGTCTAGGATCACAATATCTATTGCTTTTTTGTCATCTAATATTTTAGCAGCTGTTAGTGCTATTTCTCTGTTATTCATGTATTCCTCCTGGTAAATAATTTATACTAGCTCAATTGAGCATTTTAATTCTTCATATGCTTGATATGTATCATTTTGTACGGCTCTTTTATTCTTTTCTAAATACTTTATTGTGTCTTCAATAGTATACAAACAAGCTAGATCCAAATTTCTCTTTGCTATCTCTCTTAAAAAATTAACTTTTTCATAGTTTCTTGATGGTTCAATAGCATCAGAAATGAAAATTATCTTTTCTAGCTTTGACATTCCTTTTCTTCCCGTAGTGTGATACTTAACTGCATTAATAATGTCGAAGTCCTTTATTTCAAAGTTCTTTTCAATTACTTCTGCGGCAACCTTACTATGTGAAAGATTTGGATTATTGCAATAAAAATCCTCTAGGCCAAATTTAATAACACTATCGTTTAGTTTTTCTAACGACCAGTCCCTGCATAAATCATGGAATGCTCCAGCCATTTCAGCTTTTTCCAATGATTCACCGTGAATTCTTGCAAGTTCATTACCCGTCCGTACTACTCCAAGGGTATGTAAAAATCTCTTTGGAGTCATATATTTTTTTATTGTATCATAATATTCGCTAACTCTCAAGCTTTCCTTACTTTTCAATCCTGTCTCCTATGATTTGTGTTTTATAAAGTTTGTTTTCGAAAATATACTTTTCCACCGCTTCTAGTGTTAAATACTTAATTGATTTTCCCTGAAATACTAGGTCTCTTATATTTGATGAAGAGATGTCGATTTCTGGGATATCTATTTTTTCAACATTTGTATTATATTTCTCTTTGATTATTTTAATCTTATCATTAACTAAATTCTCTTTATTACCAGGCCTGTCTCCTATAATGAATGAGAATTCATTTAACAAAGCTTCACTTTTATACCATTCGTCTAAATCAAGCCAGGCATCAGATCCTACTATAAAGTAAAGATCGGTTGAGCTCCCAAGCTCCTTCTTCATCTTTTGAAGAGTATTGTAAGTATATGAAAGATTGTCACTAAGCATTTCTATATCGGATACTTCAAAATATTTATTGCTTTGAATTGCAATTCTACACATTTCGAATCGATGATTGATTTGAGTTACTCCATCGTTCAATTTGTGGGGTGGATTTTTTGCAGGAATAAATATGACCTTGTCTAGATCACATAATACCCTAACCTGTTCTGCAAATATTAGATGCCCTATATGTATAGGGTCAAATGTTCCACCAAGAACCCCAATTCTTTTTTTCATTTATTTCACTTAACTTTCAATATTTATTTTAGCTGTACTTTCGATGGCAAGTTCTTCGAGTTGATCCTTTGAGATGAATCCTGGTGCTCCAGTCATCATACAAATAGCGTTTTGATTCTTAGGGAATGCTATTACTTCTCTGATGCTATCTTTCCCAGATAAAAGCATAACAATTCTATCCAAACCATAAGCTAATCCGCCATGTGGAGGTGTTCCATACCTGAAGGCTTCTAAAAGAAATCCGAATTTACTTGTTACTTCTTCGTCTGTTAGACCTAACACATCAAACATTTTCTTTTGTAGTTTGCCATCATGTATTCTAATACTTCCACCACCCAGTTCAGTTCCATTTAAAACTATATCATAAGCTTGCGCTTTCACTTTGCTAGGATCGGTATCCATTAATGGGATGTCTTCAATTCGTGGGGATGTAAAAGGATGATGCATTGCATAATATCGGTTTTCTTCTTCGCTATATTCATATAGGGGAAAATCTACAACCCATAATAGGTTATATTTTGTTTCATCAATGATACCTAATTTCGCTGCAATAACTTGTCGCAAGTGCCCTAGTGCATCAAATACAATTTTCGACTTGTCAGCAACTATTAAAATAAGATCTCCTGGTTTACCATAAAATATTTCTGTAATCTCACCTAGTTGATCTTGAGTGAAAAACTTATTTATTGATGATGTTATTTCATTTTCTCCTATTTTGATCCAAGAAATGCCTTTTGCCCCATATGTTCTAACGGCTTCAGAAAATTTATCAAGTTCTTTTCTGCTGAAACTTTCAGCGCAACCTTCAAAATTAATACCTCTAACGTCTCCATTATTTTCAACCGCATTCCTGAATACATCAAAATCACATGCAGCTGCAATATCATTAAGGCTCTTTAATTCGAATCCATATCTTGTATCCGGCTTATCGCTACCAAATCTTGTCATCGCTTCTTCATATGTGTATCTTGGAAAAGGTGTTGAAATATCAGTTTTCATAACCTTTTTAAACATATATTTCAGATACTTTTCCTGCACTTCAATGATATCATCCACTTCAACAAACGACATTTCGAGGTCGATTTGAGTGAATTCAGGCTGTCTATCTGCTCTAAGGTCTTCATCTCTAAAGCACCGAGCAATTTGATAATATCTGTCGGTTCCAGAAACCATCAATAATTGTTTAAAAAGTTGAGGTGACTGTGGCAATGCATAAAAATGTCCTTGGTTAACCCTACTTGGAATTATATAATCGCGTGCTCCCTCAGGTGTTGGTTTATTTAAAATTGGGGTTTCCACATCACAAAAGCCTTCAGCATCAAAGAATTCTCGAGTTGCTTTAGTAATCTCATGTCTAAAAGCAAGACTCTTTTGCATAGAAGCTTTTCTTAAGTCTAGATATCTATACTTTAACCTTAAATTCTCAGCAACATCATCGTCATCCTTAATGTAAATAGGTGGAGTTTCTGCTTCTGAATATACTATTAAGCTATCTGCGTAAATTTCAATCTCTCCTGTTGCCATTTCCATATTTTTAGACTGTCTTTCCTTAACAATCCCTTTAATGCCAATTACAAACTCGCTTCTTAACTTATCCGCTCTTTCGAAGAGCTCTTCTGGAATACTGTCGGTAAAAACTAGCTGAACTATACCAGTTTTATCTCGTAAATCGCAAAATATTAAGCTGCCTAGTCTTCTATTCTTTTGAACCCAACCATTTAAACAAACTTGACTGCCTGCGTCTTTAATAGATAGTTCCCCGCACTTGTTAGTTCTTTTATAAATATTAGCCATAATTAATTCCTCCCCAGCAATTCCATTAATTTTAGTATTAAAGCTTCTTTTGAAACAGTTATTTGTTCATAACTTAACATATCTTTAATTATAAATTGATTTTTTTCAATTTCTTCATCCCCAATTACGATTGTGTAAGCTGATTTTATCTTGTCAGCATATTTAAACTGACTTTTTATGTTTCTTGCCATTAAATCTATTTCTATAGATATATCTAAATCTCTGAGCTCCTTTGAGAGCTTAATTCCTAGTTCTTTAGCCTTATCCCCCATTGTAGCCAAATAAACGTCTGGAGAAGGCGATTTTGCTTCAATTTCATCATTCTGATCTAATAAAAGTAGTAGCCTTTCAATTCCAAGTCCAAAACCAACTCCAGGAGTAGCTGGGCCTCCAATTTGTTCAATAAGATTGTCATATCTGCCTCCGCCACAAACTGTTCCTTGTGCTCCTATATTATTTGATACAATTTCAAAGGCTGTCTTAGTATAATAGTCCAAACCTCTTACTATTCATGAATCTACGATGTAATCAATTCCCATAAGATTTAAGTTTTTCTTTAAATCATCAAAGGCGATGCTACACTCTTCACATATATAATCTAACATTCGAGGTGCCCCAACTACCAAGGCCTGGCACACTTCTGATTTGCAGTCTAAAATCCTCATTGGATTTTTATAATATCTACCCTTACAAGTGTCACAAAGATCATCGTATTTATCCTTTAAGAAGGCCATTAGTTCTTCTTTGTAAGCTTCTCTGCAAACAGGACAACCTATGCTATTTATTCTAAGTTCAAGTTCTTTTATACCCAATTCATTAAGGAAATCAACAGCGGTGGCAATAACTTCTGCATCTGCGGTCATTTCCATTGTGCCAAAAATCTCAACGCCAAACTGGTGAAACTCTCTTAACCTTCCAGCCTGAGGTTTCTCATACCTAAAACATGGGATAATATAATATGTTTTAAATGGTAGAACGTCTGCGTAAAGTTTGTTTTCAATAAAAGCCCTAACTACGGAAGCAGTGCCTTCAGGTTTTAAAGTTAAATTTCTTCCTCCGTAATCATCAAATGAATACATCTGCTTTTCGACTATATCAGTTGTATCCCCTACTCCTCTTTTAAATAATTCTGTGTATTCAAATATTGGGGTTCTAATTTCTTTAAACCCATATCTATTTACAATCTTTTTAAATTTATTCTCAACAAATTGCCATTTAAATGACTGACTTGGTAGAATATCTTTTGTCCCTTTGGGAGCATTAATTGCCATCACTTACCTCCTAAAAATAAATATCTTTTCTTTTTATCATCTCATCAATTCGCTCAATATAGATTTCAAAGTTTGAAACATTTGGAATTCTTTCAAGTCTGTTTTCTGATTCATAATATATCTTACTTACACCACCAGCTCCAAGGGCTATTATGGTTTGATTTTCTTCCATAATCCTTACGTTATAAATGCTTTCATGCCCTTTTAATGAATACCCAATGTTCTCTAAGTTTCCCAACATATCCTTCTGCCTATATAGATAATAGGGTAAATATTGATTTTCATTCATGAATCTATATGATGTTTCTAACATTTCTACTAGTTCGTTTGGTTTAATTAAAACATTATCTAATTTCACTATATTTTCTTTAAGTCTTGCAGCTCTTTTAATCGCTAAATTATGTATGGTAATATTTTCGGGTTGCAATTCAATTATTTTATTTAATGTGTATAGGAAGTCATTAAGATTTTCATTCGGAAGCCCAGCTATTACATCCATATTGATTGTTTTGATCCCAGAAGCTTTTACTAAACTAAAAGCTTCGATTATCATTTCAATGCTATGCTTTCGGCCTATTTCAGCTAGCGTCTTTTGATTCATGCTTTGTGGATTTATACTGATTCTGTTACAGTAATTATTTATTAGTGTTTCGACTTTACTTGAGTTAATTGTATCCGGTCTTCCAGCTTCAACAGTAAATTCCTTTAAGTTTTTTAAATCAAAACTAGCTCCAACATTTTTAATAAATTCATCAAAATGTTTATTAGTAAGCGATGTTGGAGTGCCCCCACCAATATAGATAGTTTCTACTTCAATTCCCTTATTTATAATTGCTTTCGAAACATGAGAAATTTCTTTATATAGAGCATTCAAATATGCTTCCGAATTATTTTCATTTATTTCATAAGATGTAAAGGAACAATAACTGCACCTTGATGGGCAAAATGGTATTCCAATATATATGCTTATCGAATTCTTGGGCAAACTTTTATTTATGTTGTCTTGGTTATCAGTTGTTGATATTAATAAATCAATTTTATTCTCTTTAAGAAGATATTCCTCTGAAAGAATAGCAATAACTTCTTCTTTGTTTTTACCTTTCTTGTATAATTCATTTACAATTTTTGTTGGTCTGATTCCTGTTAACGTTCCCCAAGGGGGTTCGTATTTTAGTTTTTTACTGAAATAATCATATATATATCTCTTTATTTCTTGTTTATTATTTTGATTAATAGGAATAAGTAGTATGCCTTTTTCATCGCCAACGATATCTTGGGGATTTTTTAATATTTTAAAACTGCTTTTATCCAAAAAAAGCTTTACCAATTCCTCCACATCGTGGTGGAATTTAGCATTTTCTATTATTATATTGTACATAATGAGCACCAACTTATAAAGTAAAAGTTATAAAAATGGATTGTTTTCCATTTCAAATCCAATAGTAGTTTCGGACATATGACCAGGTAATACTCTTGTGTTTTTATCTAGTTTAAATAATTTATCGTGGATTCCAGCTTTTAAGTCTTTGAAGGATGAACCCGGGAAGTCTGTACGTCCAATTGATTGATAAAATAATGTGTCGCCGCTAAATAAAACATCATCTATTAAAATACACATTCCACCTTTTGTGTGCCCTGGTGTATGAATGAATTTAAATGTAAGTGCCCCAACGATTACTTCGTCGTCTTCCTCGACATATTCGTCTGCTTCAATTTCAATTACTTTTCCATAAACTTCATTAGAATAATTTAACTTATGGTTATTTAGCATAGATTTTTCATCAATATAAGCTATAACTTTGCTGCCAAATATTTCTTTATATTGAATGACACCTCCGATATGATCGCTATGGCCATGGGTAAGTAAAATAAATGGAATTGTATATGAATTATCATTAACAAAGGCAATTAATTCTTGATTTACTCCACCTGGATCTACAATTACTCCAATTTTTGCAGCCTCGTCCAACACTAAATATGAGTTTACTTCAAGTGGTCCACTCGGATATTTCTTAATTAACATTTTAACTCCTATATTTATATCTAAAATAATTTGGTACTATCCAATATGATAGTTACGGGGCCATCGTTTTGTATTTCTACAAGCATTTCTGCTTGGAAAATTCCCTCTTTGATAATAATATTTTCCTTAGAACATAATTCCACAAAATAGTCATAAAGTTCTTTAGCCTTTTCTGGTCTTGCCGCTTCAATAAACGATGGCCTTTTGCCTTTTCTGCAATCTCCGTATAATGTGAACTGTGAAACCACTTGCATATCGCCATCTACATCTTTTAAAGAAAGATTCATCTTACCTTCAGCATCTTCAAATATTCTTAAATTAACTATTTTATCTGATAAATATTGGGCATCCTTTAAGGAATCATTTTCTGATACGCCTAGGAAAACCAATAAACCTTTATCTATAGAGCTTACCGTTTTGTTATCTACTGATACTTTAGATTTTAAAACTCTTTGAACTACTGCTCTCATTATTACCCTCGTTAAAAATATTTGTGTTATGCGGAATGTAATATTTAAGTTATAGAT
>CAYRVM010000039.1:0-10606 GCA_964427575.1 uncultured Oscillospiraceae bacterium
AAAATACATGCAAGCACATTTCATAAAAAGTTTATAACGCTAAGAAAATACGCAGAACAAGTCAGAACTTGTTATATGCTTAATGAAGATACATTGATTATTGATTTTGGAGATATAATTGTTGCAGATATTGCGCAAAATCCACATTCGTATTTTTATGAAAGAAAAAGATTTGAAAAAGAAATGAAAAATTGGAATGAGAATGAGGAATTAACACCAACATTTATGAAGGTCGAAAAGAAAATGGTGTCGGCTAGAGATTTTATGATAGAGGAATTTGAAGAAACATGCATGAGACTAACGTATGACGGGGTGGATGTACTATATATTGACGAGCTTATGGATATCAAAATGGGTATTGAACCCGATATGAGAAGAAAGCAGCTTGCTAAGAAAATAAAAAAATAAAGAATATTACAATACCGACCGAAAATAAGGATGCCAACAGCACACCCCATATAGTAAAGCCAAGCAAGTAGAAGGCTCCTAACCATAGAACTAAATTTAACAATTCTACTAATGGATATATAATTGAGATTTTAGCTTTGCACCTTAGACAGCGGCCTCTTAAGAAAATATAGCTAAATAATGGTATATTACAATACCAAGGAATCAGAGCATTGCAGCTTGTACAATAAGAACGCCCTTTTACTACGGTTTTCCCAAGAGGAATCCGATAGATACAAACATTCAAAAAGCTACCAACTAACAAAGCGAGTAAAGATATTAATAAATATAAAATAGTATTTTCCATAAAATTCACCACGAATAGTATGTTATCACAATAATTATTTTTTACAAGATGGAGAAGCTAATATGGGATCAAAACATAAGAGACTTGGAGAAATCCTAGTTGAAGCAGGGGCAATAACTGAAAAACAATTGGAAGAGGCATTAAAGGTTTCTAAGGAAAAAGGAACTGTTCTTGGTAACACTTTAATTGAGTTAGGTTATGTAGAAGAAAAAACTTTATTTAAGGGCTTGGAATTCCTATTCCACGTACCTTATATAGATATAACGGACATTACTATTGATAAAGCTGTAAGTAGCCTTATTTCAGAAGCATTAGCGAAAAAGCACACTCTTATACCTGTAAAACTTGAAGATAGGGTTTTGACTGTAGTAATGTCGGATCCTCTTAATTTTTATGCAGTTGACGATGTGAAGAGCGCCTCTGGAATGGAAGTGAAGGTGGCTATTGCGCCTCCTAAGGACATTTTAAATGCTATTGATAGGTATTATGGTAGCGAAGTGGCTGAGAAGGCTTTTGAAGACCTTCAAAAGGAATATGGAAATATAAACCTTGCTTCCTTGTCAGAAATATCCGAAAGTGAAGTTGCAAGCGCACCGGTTGTAAGATTAATAAATTCTGTATTACAGCATGCAATTAAATCAAATGCGAGCGACATTCATGTAGAACCAACAATAGATAAACTTAGAATCAGATTCAGAATCGATGGAGAACTTCAAGAAGTAATGACCTCATCAATGGCTGCACATCCAGCTATGACAACAAGAATCAAAATCATGGGACAAATGGATATTGCAGAAAAAAGAATCCCACAGGATGGACGCGTAGAAACAGTAGTTGATGGGATGCCAATAGATCTTCGTATTTCAGTTTTACCGACAGTTTATGGATGGAAGGTTGTTATTCGTGTATTGGGAGGCTCTGGTGGAGCTCTCGATAGAGCACAGCTCGGAATTTCTGAAGCAAATAATCTTCTTTTTGATAAAATTACAAAAAGCCCAAATGGTATTATATTAGTATCAGGTCCAACTGGTTCAGGTAAAACTACCACACTGTACTCACTACTTAAAGAAATAAATAAACCAGAAGTTAATATAATTACGGTAGAAGACCCAGTAGAATATAAGCTATATGGGATTAATCAAGTACAAGTTAATGTTAAAGCTGGCTTGACTTTTGCAAATGGATTAAGATCAATATTGAGGCAGGACCCTGATATAATTATGATTGGGGAAATAAGAGACGGAGAAACCGCACAGATAGCTATTAGAGCATCGATTACTGGGCATTTGGTACTAAGTACAATACATACAAACGATTCGGCCTCATCGGTGGCTAGACTTGTAGATATGGGAATCGAACCATATCTTGTATCTTCATCGCTAGTTGGAGTAGTCGCTCAAAGACTTATGAGAAATATTTGCCCAAGATGTAAAACTGCTTATAGACCATCTCATACAGACATGATTATGCTGAAGATGAAAGAACCAGCACCATTATATAAAGGAGAAGGTTGCGCTTTTTGCAACAACACCGGCTATAAAGGCAGAAGTGGGATTCATGAAATCCTTGTTGTAACAAGAGAAATTAGAGAACTTGTAAACCGAGGAGCTTCAATAGATCAGCTTCAACAAATGGCAGTTAGACAAGGCACTGTTACATTAAGAGAAAGTGCAACAGAACTAGTTTTAAATGGTCTCACTACAGTCGATGAATTAATTAAAGTAACTTATAGCGTTGATTAACTTATAAAATAGTAGAAAGTTGGAGGTGCAAAAATGTCATATGATTTATTTGAAATTTTAAAAGTAGCACAAAAGTTAAAGGCATCCGATGTTCATTTCACCGTTGGCAGACCGCCCACTTATAGAGTAAGAGGCGAATTAGTAAAGGCCGGGGATGAAATTATGATGCCTGATGAAGTTGAAGCAATTTGCCTCGAGCTCCTAAATGAGGATCAAAAGAAAACTTTCGAAACATATGGAGAAGTGGATTTATCGTGGTCCATACCTCAACTAAATAGATACAGGGTAAATATATACAGGCAAAGAGGTAGCTGTGCAGCCGCTCTCAGAATGATTAATAATACAATTCCAACTTTTGAAGAAATCAATCTACCTCAGATATTTAAATCACTTGCTTTAAAACCTAGAGGCCTGGTTCTCGTAACTGGTCCAACTGGTTCTGGGAAATCAACAACTTTGGCTGCAATGGTTGGATATATTAATGAGAATAGAAAATGTCATATATTAACTATCGAGGAACCAATCGAATATCTTCATAGACATAACAAGTGCATAATTAACCAGAGAGAAGTTGGCGCAGATACAACAACCTTTGCAAAAGCCCTAAGATCTGCACTCAGAGAAGACCCAGATGTTATCATGGTTGGAGAAATGCGTGACCTTGAGACAATTTCTACGGCAATATCAGCATCGGAAACTGGCCACTTTGTAATGTCGACCTTGCATACAACAACTGCTTCTCAGACAGTTGATAGAATAATAGACTCTTTTCCACCACATCAACAACAACAGGTTAGGTCACAACTATCAACAATACTTGCTGGGATAATATGCCAACAACTTATTATATCAGCGGATGATAAAGAAATTGTTCCTGCATTTGAAATCCTTCTGATGAACGATGCTGTGAGAAATCTTATCAGAGAAGGAAAGACTCATCAAATCGATACCATTTTACAGACTAATGTTAAAAATGGAATGATGCCGATGGACTTTTCCCTAGCGCAATTAGTTAAGAGCGGAAGAATCAAAATGAGCGATGCAGTGTCAAGATGTGTAGATATCGAAGTATTCAATAGATATATATCAAGTAATTATTAAACAGACCATAGTTAAAAATTTATAATGCTATAATAAATATTTATCCGCCACTTTTGTGGCGGTTTTTTGATTCTCTAACACTCTTGACAGAAAGACGCTAAAAATTTATAATGTAAACAAAGTGTTCACATTGTGAACAAGTCGGTTTAACAACTCAAGAGAGGTGTAAAATGATAAAAGCTAAAAAGCTGGAAAAAGGCAATACAATAGGTGTTATTTCACCATCCAGCCCTTCTTACAACCAAAGTGAAATAGTGAGAGGGCAGGAAACCTTGGAGTCATGGGGCTATAAGGTAGTGCTTTCAAAAAATTTGAATAAAACAAAAGGTTTAGTTGCTGCATCTGAAGAAGATCGAGCCTATGACATTAATGAAATGTTCAGACGAGATGATATCGATGCGGTTTTTGTGACACAAGGGGGCTATGGTGCCGCTCAGCTTATTTCAAAAATAGACTTCGATGCCATTAATAAAAATCCCAAGATATTGACTGGATTTAGCGATATTACATCTTTACACCTAGCCATAAACAAGTTTTCAGATGTGGTTACCTTCCATGGGCCAGGAATGTCGAGATTCAACCCTGAGGAACTTACAGACTATACCAAGGAGTATTTCTTCAAAGCAATTTCTGAAGTTGCGCCGATCGGGGAAATTAAGCTGGCCGACGAGAAAAAGTGGATTAATCCTATCGGAAGAGGAATTTGTGAATCCCCCATTATCGGTGGCAACATGACTTTGATTTGTGCAAGCTTGGGAACGCCTTTTGAAATTAATACGGTAGGAAAAATCTTGCTGCTTGAAGAGCTTGATACCGAGCCTTGGATAATCGACCATATGCTATCTCACATTCGAAATGCTGGAAAGCTAGATAAGCTGGCAGGCATTGTAATCGGCGAATGTTTAAACTGCGAACCAAAGAAACTTGATCCAGGCTACTTTTGCGATACTAGCTTAGAAGATGTTCTAGATTATTATATTAAGTCGCTTAACATCCCAGCAATATACGGACTTCCCTTAGGTCATACTAAGGATTTAGCTACTATCCCAATGGGAGTAATGGCAAGACTCGATGGCGATTCCAAAAAATTAACAATTATAGAGAACGGAGTTATTTAATTAGTTAAAGATTGATAGTAAAAGGAGAAAGAAATGAAAAAAAATGTTAAATTTGTCCTAGCCTTAGTTTTAACTTTTGCCCTAGTGATAGGTTCCACAGGATGTTCTGGGGGTTCAACCACAGGAGGAGTGTCTACCCTAAATATTGGATCTACAGTTCAAATCGATACGCTTAATCCTCTCAGCTCGAATATGCAAGTTGCTTATGAAGTATTCTTGCTTATTTACGATCCTCTCGTAAGATCCGACGAGAACCTAAAACCAGTTGCTTCTTTGGCTAAGGAATGGACGCTTAGCGATGACCAGCTAACTTGGACTTTCAAGCTTCAAGAAGGAGTAAAGTGGCATGATGGAGAAGCTTTCACATCAGCAGATGTAAAGTTTACTTACGAATTAATGATGGACAACAGTCTTGGCTATCAGTATTCCAGCTTCTTGGAAGGAATCAGCAAGATTGAATGCCCTGACGACAATACTGTAGTAATAACAACTGACAAACCTAAAGCAAATATGCTTATGAATACAACACCAATATTGCCTGAACATATTTTTGCCACAATTCCAGTTGCAGAACTCGAAACTTTTGCTAATGAAGCACCTATTGGAACTGGTCCATTCAAATTCGACTCTACGGGCGAAGGCTTTGTAAAACTGGCTAAAAACAGCGAGTATTTTGGCGGAGTTGCAAATCTGGATGAAATAGTATTTATCTCATATTCTAACTCAGATGTGCTGGCTCAAGCTTTAATGCTTGGAGAAATTGACGCTGCGACAAATCTTAATGCAACTCAAAAGACTCAATTGCTAGAAGATAAGAATATAAGCGTTATATCAGGAGAGGTGCCTGGCTTTATGCAAGTGGGCATCAACTGCTGGGCGGATCCTGCAAGTACAGGGAATCCGCTTCTAAAGGATAAGGCTGTTAGGCAGGCTATTGAACTTGCCATCGATAAGCAGCAAATACTGGATATGGCATATGGAGGAGAAGGCAAGCCAGGCACGACTCTAATCAATCCTGGTGATTTCTACCACTATGAACCAACAGCAGCAGAAAAAAGAGATTTCAACATTGAAAAAGCAAGCGCCCTACTCGAAAGCGCTGGATATAAGGATACAAATGGAGATGGAATAAGAGAAGATGCTAAAGGAAATAATCTTCAATTTAAGCTTATATCCATTGCGGATAAGACAGAAGAAGTTAAGTCAGGCCAATTGATAGCAGCTAGCTGTGCGAAAGCTGGAATAAAAGTTGAAACAGTTACCATGGACGATGGAGCCTTGAGCGACAATATCTATGGCGGAACTTACGACATGTTCATCTGGGGTTGGGGAGCAGATATCGATCCAACCACTATTTTGGGAGTTATCACTACCGATCAAATCGGCGGAAACAATGAACCATATTTCTCCAACGCAAGATACGATGAACTTTTCAAATTGCAGATGTCTGAAATGGATGAAACAAAGAGACAGCAACTAGTATTTGAAATGCAGCAAATCGCTTACGAAGAAGCTCCATACATTATTATGATTTACGACAACAATCTTCAAGCAATAAGAAGCGACAGATGGCAAGGCTTCAAGCAAATACCTGCTGCTGGACCATACTTCTTCAACTTTACTTTCTACAATTATATGAACATAAAAGCATTGTAACAATTTGATATATTCACAAAGTGAAGGGATACTGATATTTAATGAGTAAACAACTTTTACTTCAAAAGATTTTTTATGCGATAGTGACGATTTTAATCGTTTTAGTATTCAACTATTTTCTGTTCCGAGTGCTGCCGGGGGATCCTCTAGCTATGATGATGAGGAACCCAAAGGCCACTCCTGAGATGCTAGAAGGAATAAGGCAGCTCTATGGGTTAGATCAAGCTTGGTATGTGCAATTCTTTATATATTTTAAGAATTTACTTAGCTTTGATCTTGGCATGTCATTCCTATATAAGGACTCGGTTACATCAGTAATCGCAGCTAAGATCATGCCTACATTGATCATGGTTGGTCTCGCTGAATTAATTGCAATATTCTCAGGAGTATTTATTGGTATCGTAGCTGCTTGGAAAAGGGGTACGAAGCTTGATGTAGCAACTCTAAGTTTTTCGCTCATTACATATTCTATGCCGACATTTTGGTTAGGAATGGTCTTAGTGGTTGTGTTTAGTGTTAATTTGCACTTCTTCCCAACCAGTGGAATGTTGAGCCCGGGGAAAAATTTCGACTTTTCCTTTGTTTCGCTTATGGACTTTGGACGGCATCTATTCTTGCCAACCTTAACTATGAGCCTGGTGCTCATAGGAGAATATGCACTTATGATGAGGAACACATTGATAGATGTGCTTTCTGAGGATTATATAGTTACTGCCAAGGCTAAAGGCTTTAACAACAGATATATTCTTCAAAAGCACGCCGTACCAAATGCAATGCTACCTATGATAACTATAATTGCAATCAATCTTGGATTTATAGTGGCCGGCACAATTCAAGTGGAAACGATTTTCTCATGGCCTGGTCTAGGCCGGCTCATGTATGAAGCCCTCAAGGCTAGAGACTACCCGCTGCTGCAGGGAATATTCCTTTTGGTAACGGTTTGCGTAGTCATAGCTAATGTGCTCGCGGATATAGCATATTCCTATGTTGATCCTCGAGTGAAGAATTAGGGAGGGCGAAACTATGAATTGGGAACGCAGAAAGAAAAAGATTTTAGATTTTTTAAGAGCTGTCAGAAAAAATAAGATGGCTTTGATTGGTTCGGTGACCCTCATTTTCTTTTTAATAGTGGTTATTTTCGGGCCAATATTGCTGCCATTTTCTTCTTCTGACTTTGGGACTGTAGAAGATATAATGCAGCCACCTAACGCTCAGCATATCCTCGGAACCGATGACATGGGCAGAGATGTGCTAGCTAACTTAATCTCCGGAGGAAGAATATCGCTATTGATCGGCATATTGGCAACCTTGATATCTATGATAATAGGAACCTTTATTGGAATATCCTCTGGGTATTTCGGCAAGGGAATAGACAATTTCTTTATGAGACTTACAGATTTTTTCCTCGTAATACCTTGGCTTCCGCTCATGATGGTGCTGGCCGCAATACTTGGAACAAACATATGGAACATAATATTTGTAATTGGGCTCACAAGCTGGGCTGGAACTGCTCGTGTAGTTAGGTCACAAACGCTTTCTATTAAAGAGCGCCAATTTATCGAAAGAACTGTCTCTATAGGAGCAAGCCACAAACATATAATGATTAAACACATACTTCCCAATGTTTTCCCCCTAATATTTGCAAACACTGTGCTCGTTGCTTCAGTTGCCATAGTTTCTGAAACTACCTTAAGCTTCTTAGGTTTGGGAGATCCAAGCATGGCAAGCTGGGGAATGATGCTCCACTATGCTTTTGAAAGCGGAGCAGCTAGCGTTGGGGCATATTGGTTTTATCTACCTCCTGGGATCTGCGTCGTTGCAGTAGTCCTTTCATTTACATTGATGGGCTATGCATTTGATGAAATCCTGAATCCAAAGCTAAGGGGGAGATAGATATGAAGTTATTAGAGATTAGAGACCTAAAAACATATTTTAAAACTAAAAAGGGTTATGCTAGAGCCGTCGACGGTGTCTCTTTTGACCTCGAATATGGCGAAACATTGGGGCTGGTAGGAGAATCGGGTTGTGGCAAGACCACTAGCGCTTTATCTATTGCAAGGCTCCTCCCATCAGAGGGTGAGATAATTTCCGGCCAAATTTTCCTAGAAGGAATTGATTTAGTTGGCCTGTCTGAAGAGGAAATGCGAAAAAAGAGATGGAAAGATGTCTCTATCATTTTCCAAGGGGCCATGAACGCCCTAAATCCCGTAATGAAGGTGGGAGAACAGATAGCTGAGGCAATTGTTCTGCATCAAGGAATGAAGAAGGAAGAGGCGCTAATACGGGCCGCAGAGCTCCTAGAACTTGTGGAGCTCCCGCCGGAGCGCGTCAACAATTATCCCCACGAATTCAGCGGGGGCATGAAGCAAAGAGTTATAATTGCAATGGCCCTAGCGTGCAATCCTAAGGTGATAATTGGTGATGAGCCGACAACGGCTTTGGATGTTATGGTCCAGGCTCAAATATTGAACCTAATGGAGAAGATTCAACGAGAATTTAAAATGGGCTTCATTTTGATAACCCACGATTTGTCTATACTTGGCGAGACCTGCGATAGAATTGCCATCATGTATGCGGGTAAGATAGTTGAAATAGGAAAGACTATGGATATTATAGAAAAGCCCTTTCATCCTTACACCAAAAAGCTTACAAGCTGTTTTCCGAATGTAGATGGAGAGAAAATAGTTCCGGATGGAATACCGGGAACGATGCCAAGCTTGATAGATGAAATAATAGGTTGCAGCTTCAACGATAGGTGCGAATTTGCCATTGATATTTGCCGAATAAAATGCCCAGAAGCTACGAAACTTTCTGAAAATCATACTGTATTCTGCCATTTGGGGGTAAGTCATGAGCAATGATAAGATATTAGAGGTTAAAGACCTAAAAGTATATTTTGATATTAAGAGAAGCTTTGCTGAAGATATCTTTGCCAAGTCAAAGAAGCAGGTTAAGGCTGTCGATGGAGTTTCATTTGATTTGAGAAAGGGCGAAATATTATCTCTAGTAGGAGAAAGTGGAAGCGGGAAGACAACTACAGGCAAGGCAATATTGCAGTTGATTAAGAAAACTGAGGGAGAAATTATATTTAATGATGCTCCCGTAGAATTGTCTAACAAAATATACATGAGAGATTTTAGACAAAAGGCTCAGATGATCTTCCAAGACCCTTACCAGTCGATAAATCCTAGAGATATTGTCATGGACATCGTCGGCGAACCACTAGATGTCAATAAATTAGTTAAGACTCAAGACGAAAGAACTGCAAAGATAGTAGATGCTTTAGAGAACGCTGGTTTAACGCCAACGGATGATTACTTATATAGATATCCCTACGAGCTAAGTGGAGGACAGAGGCAAAGAGTTGTAATCGCAAGCTCGATGATAATGGAACCTAGTTTTGTAGTTGCTGACGAACCAGTATCGATGCTAGATGCATCCATTAGAACTGGAATATTAAAACTTATGCTTAACCTTAGAGACAAGAAGGGAATTTCATATTTGTTCATAACCCATGATTTATCCTTAGCGTGGTTGATTTCCGACAGGATTGCGATAATGTATCTGGGAAGAATTATGGAGATTGGCAAAAGCGATGATTTAATAAAAAGAGGTTTGCATCCATATACAAAAGCCTTAATGGAGATTATGCCCAAGAAAGCTTATACGAAGGGTAAGACGAGGAAAGTGCTGCCTGGAGAAACCCCGAATCCAATAGATGATATAAAGGGTTGTAAATTTTCTTCAAGATGTCCTTTGGTTTCGGAAATTTGCCTCAATGAATGCCCAGAGCTCAGAGAAGTAGGCGCAGAGCATTTAGTCGCCTGTCACAATGTATAAATCAGGAGAACACAATGGATAAATGCGTATGCATTAAAGATTATATTTCCCAAGCTGAGATTTCAAAATTAGCCTCTGATTTAATAAGAATTAAGAGCTTTTCTAATATGCAAAATCAAGAGAAGGAAGTCGCTGAATACATTTACAAAGCTTTTGAAAAAGAAGGCATCGAAACAAGTCTAGTTCAAGTAGAAGAAGGCAGACCAAATGTCTATGCTGTGATAAAAGGTACCGGGGGCGGCAAGTCTCTGATGCTGAGCGGACATACGGATACGGTTCCTGCTTACGATATGGAAGATGCTTTCAGCGGTGAAGTCACGGGTGGGACTATTTTTGGTAGAGGCGCCTGTGATATGAAGGGCGCCCTTCCCTCCTTGATCACCACAATTTTCGCT
>CAYRVM010000040.1:0-10540 GCA_964427575.1 uncultured Oscillospiraceae bacterium
GTACTATGCGATTTTATCGGCGTAATTATGTAAAGGTGCTTTTCTCTGCGCAATTGTGGATTGGACATTTCTGTGCGTAATTATGTAAAGGTGCTTTCTCGTCGCAATTGTGATTTATGTAAATAGCAAAAGTTACTTTGTCACTTTTATCTTCGTAATTGTGGATTGGACTTTTCTCGTCATAATTCCTTAAATGTCTTTTCTCTCTTAAATTGGGATCTGGTTTTCTATTCAAAATTAGGGGTTGAAATTTCCACAGAGAAATTAATATCGAATTGCTTAAAAACCCATTGATTTAGACGATTGGATGAGGTAAGATACTAGATATGGCACACCACGCAGCGTGTACAAAAAAATGGCATAAAATCGTTGAAATATTAATAAATTAATTGAGAAAAACTCTTGCATTAATTAAAAGCATATTATATAATAACCAAGCTTGCTAAAAAGCGATGAAGCAGGAAGTTGCTGAGCTATCAGGTAATTTCTGCAGAGAATTGTCCGTTCTAGAAACGGGCGAAGGATCTCTAGGTGTTTTTGCTTGTGTTAAAAAATATGAAACACCCGGCAAAGTGTATAGAGAATGCCCTCGTACAAGCATAGCGAAAAGGTACGAAAAATAAGGAGGTAAAGAAGATGTCAACAGAAGAAAAAAAGGCAGCTAGTTCAAAGATTCGAATCAAGTTAAGAGCTTATGACCATAAAGCACTTGATCAATCAGCAGCAAAAATAGTAGAAACAGCAAAGAAGAGTGGGGCTGAAGTCTCAGGACCAATTCCACTACCAACAGAAAAGCAGATTATAACAATTTTAAGGGCGGTCCACAAATACAAGGACTCAAGAGAACAATTCGAACAAAGAACTCATAAGAGACTTATCGACATTCTCAGTCCTACTCAGAAGACAGTTGATGCTTTAATGAAGCTAGACTTACCAGCTGGGGTAGACATTGAAATTAAACTGTAGAAAATACTAAGCAAATAATATAGATTGTCCGTACTACTTTTGAAGTAATGGAAAATCTCCCTTAGTATGATTACAAAATAGTAATCCGCTGTAAGAATTTAGGAGGTAAAAATGAATACGATTTTAGGTAAAAAAATCGGGATGACTCAGATCTTTTCAGAAGCTGGCGAATCAATTCCAGTATCGGTTATTGAGGCAGGACCAATGTTCGTGACTCAGATCAAAACTGTAGAGACTGATGGCTATAACTCAATTCAACTGGGTTATTACGATTTAAAAGAAAGCAGAGCCAACAAACCAACCAAAGGACATTTTGCTAAAGCGGGAGTTTCGCTTAAAAAGTTCTTGACTGAAGTAAGAGTGGATAACCCAGCAGATTTCCAGCTGAATCAAACATTCACAGTAGCTGATTTCGAAGAAGGCAAAAAAGTTGATGTAACTGGAGTTTCAAAAGGTAAGGGAACACAAGGTAACATCGTAAGACATGGACATGCTCAAGGTAGAATGACTCATGGTTCTAAGTTTAAGAGAAGACCAGGAGCATTGGCAGCAGGAACTTATCCATCCAGAGTATTCAAGGGCAACAAAGGTCCTGGAAGAATGGGTAGAGACACTGTAACAGTTCAGAACCTAGACCTAGTTAAGATAATTTCTGATAGAAACATCTTACTTATAAAAGGAGCTGTACCTGGTGGCAGAGGCGGATTAGTTAGAATTCAGTATGCTATTAAAGGGCAAGGCAAATAGATAAGTGATTCAGAAGGGAGGAAAGTAAAATGGCAAAAGTAAATGTGCTAAATATGGCCGGAGAGCAGGCAGGAAGCATTGAGCTGAACGATGATATCTTCGGAATTGATATTAATGAATTTGCTGTTCACACAGTAGTTAAAAATTATTTAGCTAACCAAAGACAAGGAACGCAATCAGCAAAAACCAGAAGCGAAGTCAGAGGAGGCGGTAAAAAACCTTTCAGACAAAAGGGAACTGGTAGAGCAAGACAAGGAAGTTCAACTTCTCCAAACATGAGTGGTGGTGGAGTGGTATTTGCACCAAAACCAAGAGATTATAGATACACAGTGCCTAAGAAGGTAAGAAGACTAGCAATGATGTCAATGTTAACTTCAAAGGTTACTGAAAATGAAATAATCGTTTTAGATTCACTAACAATGACTGAAGCTAAGACAAAGGAAATGATCAAGATTCTTGCAAATGTTAAAGCTGCTAAAAAAGCGCTTATCGTTTTAAGCGAAAAAGATGATGTAATCATGAAATCAGCTTCTAACATCCCAGGAGTAACGACAACATTAGTAACTACTATGAATGTTTATGAAATACTAAACCACACTAGTTTCATAGTTACTAAAGAAGCTATAAACAAAATTGAGGAGGTGTATTCATAATGACAACCCCTTATGATTTAATCATTAAGCCAGTTATCTCTGAAAAGAGTATGGATGACGTTAAAGAGAAAAAGTATACTTTCAAAGTTGCTGTAAATGCTAACAAAACTCAAGTTAAGCAGGCAATCGAAGAAATATTTGGAGTTCAGGTTGACAAAGTTAACATTATGAACTGCAAAGGAAAATTGAAAAAAGTTGGAAAACATGTAGGTAGAAGAGCGAATTCAAAAAAAGCGATTATCAAGCTTACGGCAAAGAGCAAAGAAATCGAATTCTTTGAAGGTCTATAAGGAGGGAAAGTAAATGGGTATCAAAAAGTATAAACCGACCACTCCTGGACTAAGAGGAATGACGGTTTCCACATTTGAAGAAATAACAACAGGAAATAATCCTGAAAAATCCCTTGTTGTAACTCTTAAGAAACATTCTGGAAGAAACAATCAGGGAAGAATAACAATCAGACATAGAGGCGGCGGCTACAGACCTAAATACAGAGTCATCGACTTTAAGAGAAAGAAAGATGACATTCCTGGAACAGTAGCAACAATTGAGTATGATCCAAACAGAAGCGCGAATATTGCACTAATATTCTACGCAGATGGGGAAAAGAAATATATTATAGCTCCAAACAAACTTAAGGTTGGCGATGTAATATTCTCAGGAGAAAAAGCTGATATCAAGATAGGCAACTGTCTAGCTCTAAGAAATATCCCAGTTGGTACAATAATTCACTGTATTGAATTAAAAACTGGCAAAGGCGCACAAATGGTTAGATCTGCTGGAAATGGCGCACAGCTTATGGCAAAAGAAGGAGACTACGCACAAGTAAGACTTCCTTCCGGAGAAGTAAGAAAAGTAAGAATTGAATGCAGAGCTACAATTGGTGAAGTTGGAAATATCGATCATGAAAATATCAAGATTGGTAAAGCCGGAAGAACCAGACACATGGGTGTTAGACCAACAGTCAGAGGTTCAGTAATGAATCCTAACGACCATCCACACGGTGGTGGTGAAGGCAAGACAGGAATTGGTAGAGTTGGTCCTGTAACTCCTTGGGGTAAACCTGCACTTGGTTACAAGACAAGAAAGAAAAACAAGCATTCTAATAAATACATAGTTAAAAAGCGTAATGAAAAATAGTTGAAGGGAGGAATAACTAATGGGAAGATCACTTAAAAAAGGCCCTTTTATCAATAAGAAGCTATTGAAGAATATTGAACTAATGAATGTGGCCAATGAGAAAAAAGTTTTAAAAACATGGTCGAGACCATCAACTATATTTCCACAGATGGTAGGACATACAATTGCCGTTCATGATGGCAGGAGACACGTTCCTGTATACGTGACTGAAGACATGGTAGGTCATCGACTTGGGGAGTTCGCTCCAACAAGAACATACAGAGGACATGCAGATAAAGATAAAACATCTAAAGTTAAGAAAAAATAGTTAAAGAACTAATATTGGAAGGAGGGTCTTAAATGGAATCGAAGGCCGTTGCAAAATATTGTAAAATGTCTCCAATTAAACTTAAACCAATTGCTGATTTAGTAAGAGGTAAAAACTTAAATGAGGCACTAACCATACTAAAGTTCACACCTGGCAAAGGTTCAGAAATAATTGAAAAGGTTGTTAAATCTGCCGCAGCTAACGCAGAAAATAACCATGACATGAAAACAGAAAAATTATATGTTGCAGAAATTACTACAAACCAGGGTCCTACTCAAAAGAGATGGAGAGCGGGTTCTCAAGGTAGAGCATCAACAATACTAAAGAGAAGTAGCCATATTGGCGTTGTACTAAAGGAAAGAGCATAGCGAAAGGAGGCTTTGTTAATGGGTCAAAAAGTTAACGCACATGGTTTAAGAGTGGGCGTAATAAAAGATTGGGATTCCAAATGGTATGCAGATAAAAAGAACTTTGCAGATTACCTGGTAGAAGATAGTTTAATCAGAGTATTTGTTAAGAAAAAATTATATGCATCAGGCGTTTCAAAAATCTTAATTGAAAGAGCAGCAAACAATCAGGTTAAAGTCTCAGTTTATACTGCTAAACCTGGTATGGTAATCGGAAGATCTGGCGCTGGAATGGAAGAACTAAAGGCTGAAATTCAAAAGATGACTAAGAAGACAGCAGTTGTAAACATTCTTGAAGTTAGAAAACCAGAACTAGACGCACAGCTTACCGCAGAAAACATTGCACAATCTCTTGAAAGAAGAATTTCATTCAGAAGAGCAATGAAGCAAGCTATCGGAAGAGCCATGAAATCTGGAGCTAAAGGTATAAAAGTACTTACAGCCGGAAGACTAGGCGGAGCCGAAATTGCTAGAAGCGAAAAATATAGCGAAGGCAATGTACCACTACATACTCTAAGAGCAAACATTAACTATGGTTTTGCAGAAGCAAACACTACTTACGGAAAAATCGGAGTTAAAGTTTGGATGAACCATGGAGAAATTCTTACTAAAGGATTAGTTAATTCTGCTGAAGAAGTTCCAACAAAGGGACCAGATAACAAAGGTAGAAATGACAGAAACGATAGACCAAGAAGACCTGATGGTGACAGACCAAGAAACAATAATGATAATAGGAACAGAGGACCTAGAGGCGAAATCAAGCCAGAAGAAAAAAGAGCCGTTTCCCCTAGAACACCTCGTCCTGCTACGAAGGCAGAAGCACCTCGTGCTGAAGCTCCTAAAGTAGAAATAAAAGAAGCAATAGAAGAATAATACGGGAATCGTAGACAAGGAAGGAGGAAGAAAACGATGTTAATGCCAAAAAGAGTTAAGCGTCGTAGAGTCCATAGAGGAAGAATGAAGGGTATCGCTACTAAAGGTAACGAGATAACTTACGGATCGTATGGATTAATCGCAGAAGAGTGTGGTTGGATAACCTCAAATCAAATAGAATCTGCCAGAATAGCAATGACTAGATATATTAAAAGAGGTGGCAAGGTATATATTAAAATCTTCCCACATAAGTCAGTCACTAAAAAACCTGCAGAAGTTAGAATGGGTTCCGGTAAAGGAGCACCTGACCATTTCGTAGCAGTTGTTAAACCAGGCAGAGTAATGTTCGAGCTTGAAGGCGTTTCAACAGAAAAAGCTAGAGAAGCAATGAGACTTGCACAGCACAAGCTCCCTATAAAAACAAAATTTGTTGTTAAAGGCGAATTAACAGAGGGTGGTGAAGCGTAATGAAAATAGAAAAAATGAGGGACATGACTGCTCTCGAGCTTAATACTGAATTTAAAAAACTTAAAAATGAGTTATTTAATTTAAGATTTCAGCACGTGACAGGACAACTTGAGAACCCAATCAAAATGAGAGACGTTAAAAAACAGATCGCGCGCGTAAAAACCATCATAAGAGAAAATGAACTTAAGAAGGTTCAGGTATAACCGAAAGGAGGGTGTAACATGTTAGACAGAAACAGAAGAAAGACAAAAATTGGAATGGTCGTAAGTGACAAGATGGATAAAACAATAGTTGTTGCTGTTGAAGACTTCGTAAGACATTCCCTTTATGGGAAAGCCGTTAAAAAAACTAATAAGTTTAAGGCTCACGATGAAAACAACGAGTGCAACGCAGGAGATAAAGTAAGAATTATGGAAACTAGACCATTGAGTAAAGACAAAAGATGGAGACTAGTGAACATACTTGAAAAGGTTAAATAGAAATTCTTTTCTGAAAGGAGGCACCAGTAATGATTCAGGCAGAAAGTAGATTAAAAGTTGCTGATAATTCAGGCGCTAAAGAAGTATTATGTATTCGTGTACTTGGAGGCACTAGCCGAAAGTATGCAAATATAGGAGATATAATTGTATGTGCCGTTAAAGATGCAACACCAGGCGGTGTTGTCAAAAAAGGTGAAGTTGTTAAAGCCGTAGTAGTTAGAACAAAGCATGGCGTTAGAAGAACAGATGGTAGCTATGTAAAATTTGATCAAAACGCTGCAGTAATAATAAAAGAAGACAAAAACCCTGTTGGAACTCGTATCTTTGGACCTGTTGCAAGAGAGTTAAGAGACAGAAGCTTCATGAAAATAGTGTCTTTGGCACCAGAAGTACTATAGGAGGGTGTTAGAATGCATATAAAGAAGGATGATACCGTAGTACTGATTTCCGGTAAAGACAAAGGCAAAAAGGGAAAAGTACTTAAAGCATTTCCTAAGGATGAGAAAGTCATCGTTGAGGGAATAAATATTCAGACAAAACATCAAAAGCAAACAAAGAAAATTGCTAGCGAAATAAAACATCAAGAAGGACCAGTTCATGTTTCAAACGTAATGCTTTGGGATGCTAAAGCAAAAGCGCCAACAAGAGTAAGCATGAAAATCGAAAATGGTGAAAAAGTAAGAGTATCGAAAAAATCAGGTCAAGTTATAGACTAAAAAGCTCGAAAGGAGGGAATAATCTTGGCAGCTAGACTAAAAGAAATGTACAAAGATAAAGTATTTAAAGGATTATTGGAAAAATTTAAATATGAGAATGTTATGGAAGTACCAAAGCTAACTAAGGTAACCTTAAACATGGGCTTAGGAGATGCAAAAGACAACACTAAGCTTATGGAAACAGCCGTAGAAGAATTAGCAATGATCAGTGGCCAAAAGCCAGTTATCACAAAAGCAAAGAAATCTATAGCGAATTTCAAAGTTAGACAAGGTATGCCCGTTGGAGCTAAAGTCACTTTAAGAGGAGATAGCATGTATGAGTTTGTTGACAAATTCTTCAATGTGGATCTACCTAGAGTAAGAGACTTTAAGGGAGTTAGCAATAATTCCTTCGACGGAAGAGGTAACTATTCTATGGGAATCAAAGAACAACTTATATTCCCAGAAATCAATTATGACAAAGTAGATAAGATCAGAGGAATGGATATTGTATTTACAACAACGGCAAAAACAGACGAAGAAGCTCAAGCACTTTTAGAACTTCTCGGCATGCCGTTTGCAAAATAGGGAGGGAGAATTATGGCAAAGACATCTCTCAAAGTAAAACAACAGAGAGCACCGAAGTACGCAACAAGAGCATACACAAGATGCAGACTCTGTGGCAGACCACACGCATATTTAAGAAAATTTGGAATATGTCGTATCTGTTTCAGAGAGCTAGCTTATAAAGGTGAAATACCTGGAGTTAGAAAAGCAAGCTGGTAAAGATAATGATAAGGAAGGAGGGACTGTACCATGACAATGACTGATCCTATAGCAGATATGCTTACGAGAATAAGAAACGCCAATACTGTAGGACATGCAACCGTTGATCTTCCATCGTCTAAAATGAAGAAATCAATAGCAGAGATTTTACGAGAAGAAGGATATATTAAAGGGTACGATGTAATAGAAGATGGCAAACAGGGCATCATTAGAATTCAAATGAAATATGGTGCTGATAAAGAAAGAGTAATTAGTGGAATAAAGAGAATTTCGAAGCCAGGACTTAAGGTCTACGCGAAGAAAGGTGAGGTTCCAAAAGTCTTAGGTGGACTAGGAATCGCAATTGTCTCAACTTCTAAAGGACTTTGTAGTGATAAACAAGCAAGGAACCTAGGAGTTGGCGGAGAAATTATCTGTTATGTTTGGTAACAAGATAGGAAAATAGGAGGTACAGAAATGTCGAGAATCGGGAAAAAACCTGTGTCTCTTCCTATAGGCGTCGAGGTTAAAATCAGTGACAGCAATCTTGTTACTGTTAAAGGACCCAAGGGAGAACTTAGGGAGCAGATTGGCAGATTAATTAAAATTGAACAAAACGACGGAGTTATTACCGTAACTAGAGACTCTGATTCAAAAGATGCAAGATCCGCACATGGATTGAGCAGAACATTGATAAACAACATGGTTGTTGGAGTTACAGACGGTTTTGAAAAAAAATTACAGCTTGTTGGAGTAGGCTATAAAGCTGAAAAGCAAGGAACCTTGTTAGTTTTAAATCTTGGATATTCACATCCTATCAGAATGGAAGATCCTGATGGAATAACTACAGAGGTTACATCACCAACCGATCTAGTGGTAAGAGGCATTAGCAAACAATTAGTAGGAAACTACTCAGCTAATATCAGAAAAAAGAGACCACCTGAACCTTACAAAGGCAAAGGAATTAGATACGTTGGAGAAGTAATTCTTAGAAAAGAAGGAAAATCAGGTAAAAAATAGTAGGAAGGAGTGAAAAAAATGGCAGCAACAGATAACAAAATAGTTAAGCGTATAGCGAGACATGCTAGAATTAGAAAAAGTATGTTTGGAACTCCTGAAAGGCCAAGACTTTGTATTTTTAGAAGTGCAAAAAATATCTATGCACAAATAATAGATGATACTACAGGTCAAACTTTAGTAGCTGCTTCCACGCTAGATAAGGATGTTAAAGATAAGATCCCTTATGGTGGAAATAAAGAAGCTGCGAAAGTTGTTGGCGAACAGGTTGCCAAGAAGGCTCTTGCAAAAGGTATCGAAGTGGTATGTTTTGATAGAGGCGGATTCTTATATCACGGAAGAATTAAAGAACTTGCATTAGGCGCCCGTGAAGCCGGACTAAAATTCTAACAAAAGGAGGAAAACGAATGCGACATATAATGATTGATGCATCTAAACTTGAACTAAAAGAATCTATCGTAAACATTAGAAGAGTAGCCAAAGTTGTAAAAGGCGGTAGAAACTTCAGATTCAGCGTTTCAGTAGTTGTTGGCAATGGCGAAGGCTATGTAGGAGTTGGACTTGGAAAAGCTCAAGAAATTCCTGAAGCTGTTAGAAAAGCTATTGAAGATGCAAAAAAGAATTTAATTTATGTTCCAACTGTTGGAACTACCATACCGCATAGATCTCTAGGAGTATTTGGAGCAGGAAGAGTATTCTTAATGCCAGCCAGAGAAGGTACTGGAGTAATCGCAGGAAGTTCTGTTCGTACTGTACTTGAACTTGCAGGAGTTAAAGACGTTAGAGCCAAGTCAATTGGTTCAAACAATGCAGGGAACATGGCACATGCTACAATTGAAGGATTAAGAAACCTTAAGACTATAGAACAAATATCTAGGTTAAGAGGGAAAACAAAAGAAGAAATATTAGGATAGGAGGGATAGCCGTGACTACTACAGAAAAAAAATTAAATATCACTTTAGTCAAAAGTGTAATCGGCGCTTCTCCTGCACACAGAAAAATTGTTGAAGCGTTAGGACTAAGAAAAATCAGACATTCGGTTTTACAGCCTGACAATCCGCAAATTCGCGGAGCAATAGAAAAAGTAAGACATCTTGTACAAGTTCAAGAACTCTAAGATTGGAGGTGTTAGGATATGAAACTGCATGAATTAAGAGCAGCTGAAGGTTCAACCAAGAAACCTAAAAGAAAAGGTAGAGGCACAGGTTCCGGAAACGGAAAAGATGCTGGTCGTGGTATGAACGGACAGAATTCTAGAAGTGGCGGAGGAACAAGACCAGGCTTTGAAGGCGGTCAGATGCCATTGACTAGAAGAATCCCAAAAAGAGGATTCACAAATATTTTCAAGAAAGAATGGTCAATTATTAATATTGACGACCTTAATGGATTTGAAAACGGAGCTGTAGTTACACCTGAAGTTCTAGAAAAAATTGGAATGATTAAACAGGTTAAAGACGGCGTAAAAGTTCTTGGGGAAGGAAATCTTGAAAAGAATATTACAGTAAAAGCACAAAAATTCAGTAAATCAGCCATCGAAAAGATCGAATCTGCCGGAGGAAAGGCAGAGGTGATCTAGGATGAGTATGATTAAAACTATAGCACACGCATGGAAGATTCCTGATATCAGAAAAAAAATGGTGTTTACATTATTGATGCTTCTGATATTCAGGCTAGGATCCAACATACCAGTACCTGGGATTGATAGAGCGGTTTTAGATGACTTGTTCAACTCAAGCCAGGCAGGGGTTTTTGGATTGATGGATATGTTTTCTGGAGGAGCATTTGGTAACTTTACAATATTTGCCTTAAGCATCACTCCTTATATAACAGCATCGATCATCTTACAACTTCTTACCATTGCGATACCAAGCATTGAAGCATTAGCAAAAGAAGGAACCGAAGGAAAGAAGAAGATAGCTCAATACACTAGATACTTAACAGTTGTTCTAGCGTTTATACAAGCAATTGGACTGAGCGTTGGTCTTTTCAGAGGAGCTTTAATAAGCACAGACTTTTTCTCAAT
>CAYRVM010000041.1:0-10380 GCA_964427575.1 uncultured Oscillospiraceae bacterium
GATTTCTAGTAGAATCGTAAATGAAGTTAAAGGCGTCAATCGTATAGTTTATGACATCACCAGCAAGCCACCAAGCACAATCGAGTGGGAGTGAGACCTATCCCAATTTACGAAGTAAATTGCTGGAAGGTCCACCGTCAGGGTTGGCGAGTATTATAGCGACGAAATAGTGCTAGAATACCGCAACCTACGGCGAGAAAGGCTAGTCTTTTTTGCGTTATACTTCGTTGCAGCGGTCTCTTCAGTTCTCGTGTACGAGAAGTACACTCCGAGCCTCATCGACCACTGCGCCTTGTCTAACACAAAAAATCCGTCGCCTACGGCAAGAGTGAGATAGTCTTTTGCTTCAGGTGTGCCCTCGAAAAGCTGATGCTGCGCGGCGTTCGCCGACTAAATGCAGCAACACTTTACTCAGGAACATCTGTCGCCCTTTTACATAATAATAATTATAAAGATGCTCGCTTTAGGCAATCATTTAATTACAGAATTGAAAGGACCTTGGTGCTTGTAAGAAAAGCGTTGCGACATATTCCTCTGTGCCGAAGGCACGTCGCTTCGACTTTTCGTCAAGCTCCCAGGTCCTTTACTAATTAAATGATTTCATAGTTGTTGGCGGTTAGTATGCCCATTGCGGCTTCAATTTTATCGTTCTTAACTAAGATATAGTCGGTATCGTAGGTTGAGATGGCAAAGATACTAATTTTACTATTAGCAAGCAAAGTACTGATTGCTGCTAAAATTCCAATGAGGGAAAAATCTAAAACACCCTCGATCTTTAATATCCTCCAGTCTCTTTCCATTTTAACATTCATAGGAACTAAATCTTGAAGGCATACAATAGACAATTCATTGTCGGTTCTTGTAATAGAGTAAAAAGCTTCTTTATTAATCCAAGTTGGAATCTCAGAATCATTTTCAAGGCGCACAACGCAAAATGTTTCTTCAAATAATTTCATAGTTAATATTTTTTCTATCATTTCCTTTTTCTCCACTTACAGCTTAGATAATTAATTAGTTTATAATCAAATTATATCATGCAACAAACATAAATTGCTCGTATATTAGCTATTTCTATGCTATTGATAATTGCAAAAATAAAGAGTAGTATAATTTTAGAAGGAAGATTTTTAGGCCTGAATTCACGGAAAATGCAATAAATGCGTTGTGGTTTAAAGGAGGTCTTTAATATGAAGAACATCTTGATTCCATTTGATGGATCGGAGCAAGGGAGCAGAGTTGTTGCAAAGGGAAAAGTGATTGCAAAGGCCCTTAATGCTAACGTGATTTTGCTCAATGTTATCAATGAAACATTTCCAATTTATACATTTGGGCATGCAGTGGCATCTATTGGTGATATCAGCCAACTATATGTAGAGTTTCGCAAAAAATCCGAAGAGCTGCTTGGTACGGCAAGGGAATCGTTTGGAGAATTTAAGGATAATGTTCAGGTTGTTAGTATCGAAGGGGATGCGGCGAGCAAGATTATCGATTACATTGCTAATAACAACATAGACTTGGTAATCATGGGTTATCACGGTGGAGGATCCACAATTAATAGATTCCTCATGGGCAGTGTTACTACAAAGGTATTGCACCATGTTTCGATCCCTGTAATGGTGGTCAAATAAAAGGAGGTAATTGAAATGAAGAGTATTTTAATTCCTATTGATGGCTCGGAATATTCACAAAAGGCAGTAGAAATGGGCAAGAAAATGGCTAAGGTATTCAACAGCAAAGTCGTTTTACTAAACGTGCTAGATATTATCTTGCCAATTTCATATTATGAAGTTACAAAATATGTCGAAGCAGGCGGGAACATCCCAAATCTTTACGATGAATCTCAAAAACAAGCCGAAGACTTGCTGAAGAAAGCCAAAGAATCTTTTGGAGATATGTCAAAAAATGTTGAAACAGTAATACTTGAAGGTGATAGTGCTAACAAGATAATTGAATATTCAAATGCCAATGATTTCGACCTAGTAATTATGGGATCTCACGGAGCTGGTTCTGCGCTAAATCGTTTCTTGATGGGAAGCGTTACGACAAAAGTTTTACACCATATCAAAAAACCTATACTTGTTGTGAAATAAGGATGTAAATGTTCAAAATTAAAAGCAACGCATTTCAAAATGGATATATACAAGATAAATATGGCAAAAGATCTGTTGATGTTCAAAGCGGTGTGCCACAGATCTCATTTCCATTGTATTGGGATAATCCACCGGAAGGAACTGTTTCGTTTTCAATAGTATTTCAGGATTATGACAATATTCCTGATGAGGGCTTTAGTTGGATTCACTGGTTAGTAGCCGATATACCATCAAGCATTAATATGTTAGATGAAAATGAAAGCAGAATTAATAAGAATCTGATTCAAGGTAGAAACAGTTGGATGTGCCCATTTGCAGGTTATAATCTAGATGAAAGCCTTACTGACTATTATGGAGGGCCCTCGCCTGAAAAAGATCATGAATACGAACTAGTTGTTTATGCCTTGGATTCATTCTTGGGTTTAAAAAAGGGGTTTTATTATAATGAACTCCGAAATAAAATGGAGGGGCATATCTTAGATAAAGCTGTTCTAAAAGGAAAATATAAAGGATAAGATTGAATTTGAGTAAAGACAAAGAGAAATAACAGTCTTGCTTATCAAAAAGTAGCGGTGTATTATAATGATACATTGCTATTTTTTTATTAGGAGTGACAAATATGCTAAATAATCCTTTTTACAATCTCGAAAACCCAGAATTAATGCGTTATGAATATGCATGGGTTAATTTTGTTAAAAACGATATTATTATAGAAAGTACAATACCATCGTTAATATTGGAATCTTGGAAAAGATGTAAGAGTCATAAAGTTAATTACTTAATGAGAACTCTTCCTGATATTCCAGAACTAAATTCTGATATTGAAGAAAGAATTGAAAATAATTTGGAACTCTTGAATATTTCAACGCCAATTATGGAAAGTCTTATTAGTATGGTGGATGAAAAAGATTTGAGCGTGCAAATTGTTGATAGCGGAGGGTTTTTCTTAAAGAATATTCAAAAGGGTGGGCTTATCAGCGAAGCTGATCGAGCATATCAAATAGGTAGAAATGTTAGAGAAGAGATAATTGGAACTAATAGTTTCGACCTCTCAGCAAGTCAAAGAAAGCCATTTTCTGTTGTGGGATCAGAGCACTATTGTCAAATATTCCAAAGGAAAGCAGTTTATACGTCTCCGATTTTCAATAAAGAAGGAGACCTAGCTGCGATCATTGGAATGACTATTGAATTAGAAAAATCAAGTCCTTATATGCTTGGAATGGTAGCGGCAACAGCAAAAGCAATCGAAAATGAATTCCAACTTAAAGAAGTGTACTCTCAACTGGTAACGCAAAATGTTGAGCAGCAAAATATTTTAGACACGGTAACCGATGGGATTATTTATGTTAATGATAAGATGCAAATAACCCAGGCAAACAAAGAAATGAGCCTAATGACGGGGCTTAGCAAAGACGAAATGATTGGTAAAAATATTAGCTTTATTCAAACTGTACCAAAACTAACATCCATAATCACTTCGCTAACAGAAGGTATGAATGTTGGGCAAGTTAGAATAAATGGTAACAAAAAAAGCTACAACTGTGTTTTGAATCACAGATTTATAGAGGGACAGAAGGCAGGATCTTCAAACAGAGTGTTTGTATTTATTAGATTAGAAGAAATACAAGAGTTAGCAAATAAGATGAATCAAGAGAATAGGGCTTTTTTTACTTTTGAAGATATTACTGGCAAATCATTACCTCTAATTGAAGCTATTGAATTAGCAAAAAAGGCTTCGCAACATGGAGCGAGAGTTATTATCGAAGGAGAAAGTGGTACCGGAAAAGAAATGTTTGCTCAATCCATACATAATAATGGGATACGGAAAAGGGGACCTTTTGTAGCAGTAGACTGTGGCGCAATACCAAGAGAACTACTTGAAAGTGAATTGTTTGGTTATGAAGAAGGAGCATACACAGGAGCTAGAAAGGGAGGACATAGAGGAAAATTTGAACTTGCAGACAAAGGTACATTGTTCTTGGATGAAATTAGTAATATGCCAATAGATATGCAAGCTAAAATGCTAAGAGTACTACAAGAAAATAAAATTATGCGTATAGGAGGATATATTCCTATACCTGTAGATGTTCAAATAATTGCAGCATCAAACCAAGACTTGAAGAAAGAAGTTGAGAAGGGAAACTTTAGAGAAGATCTCTTTTACAGACTCAATATTGTTTATATTAAACTACCATCGCTACGTGAAAGAAAAAGTGATATTCCAATCTTGATGCACAATCTTATAAACAATTATAAGAATCTAGCATATAAGAAGATAAAAAGAATTGACGATGAAGTAGTGGAAATCCTTTCGCGATATGACTGGCCTGGCAATGTTAGACAACTAAACAACGTTGTTGAAAGAATGATGATAATCTCAAAAACCGATATGATTACAAAAGATCTTATACCTATAGAAATATTAGAAGCAGTAAATTTGAACGTTTCACTTCCAAAACGAGGATTGAAAATTGAGACTTTAGATTCAGCCTCAGCGAAATATGTTAAGAGCGTAGTTGAATCGCTTAATGGCAATATAAAGAAGGCCTCAGAGGAGCTTGATATAAGCAGGGCGACTGTTTATAGACTTATGAAAAAATTATAACCAATTTAATAAAAATATAAATATTTTGGAAGTATTCTTATTATGAAGAACTCATTAAAAAAAGAAACAAAATATGACGTGGTAATTTTGGGAGGCAGCGTGATTGATGTCATAAAGGACAAAATCATTAAGGCTAACATTGGCATACTTAACGACAAGATAAGCATAGTCACAAGCCAAAACATTAGTGGAACAATTGCGATTAATGCAACGGGGCTTATGATTGCTCCTGGGTTTGTTGATTTTCACTCACATGTGGATGGGAATCAATACTCTGCCGAATGTCTAGTTAGACAAGGCGGTACTACTACACTTGGAGGAGAAAGAAATATAAATGGTAGGAATATAAGAAGAATTGAGGAAGAGGGATTCATCGTAAACCAAGGCTTCTTCATATCTCAATCTTTTTCTTTGCGAAACGCAGCTGGGATAATGGATACACATAAGCCAGCTACTAATAAAGAAATCTCGTTTATGTCAGATATGGCAAGAAGATTCATGGAGTATGGCGCATTTGGTATTTGCTTTGGCTTAGAGTTTGTTCCTGGAACATCAAATAAAGAGTTACTCGAAATGGCAAAGATTGCAAAAGAATATAATAGACCAATAACGGTCCACCTAAGAAAGGATGGCAGGGAAGCCCTTCAATATTTTGATGAAATAATAAAAGTAGCAGAGGAAACAGGCGTAAGTGTTCAGATTCTTCAACTTATGTATATGGTAGGGATTGGAGGAGCGATGAGCCCTGCTTTAGAAATAATAGAGAATGCAAGGGGAAGAGGTTTGGATATCACTGCTGACAGTGGGCTTTATGAAGCTTATTCAGCCTGTATTGGGACAAATATATTTGATCCGGGTTGGGAAAGCGAGTATAACAACACTTCGGTTAGTGATTTATTAATAACATCTGGTATTTACATGGGGGAACACTGCAATAAAGAACTTTTTGAATTTCTTAGGAAAGATTTTCCTGGCACTTTAGTTACTGCTTTTGTTTGCGATGCCGATGCAATTTCTATGGCATTAAAGAAAGACTATGTTTATATTTCGACTAATGCTGCAGATGGTCCTCACTATCCAGGAATTGGGGCTCCTGAAGTTTCAGGAACATACCCTAGATTAATTGGGAGATATGTAAGAGAGAACAAAGAAATTTCTCTTTTAGATGCAATTAAAAAAATCACAATTCTACCGGCTAAGAGATTTGGATTAGACGATATAGGCTCAATAGAGATAGGGAAAAATGCGGACATAGTAATATTTGACTATAATAAGATTATTGACAAAGCAGAATTTATTGGTAGGGGCCAACCAGATGCCCCACCGCTAGGTATTGAGTATGTCTTTGTAAACGGAACGATTGTTGTAGAAAACAGCCAATTGACTAATAATTGTCACTCTGGGCGCTTAATTAAAAGGAAAAATGTATAATATATATACATAAAACAACATATTATCGCAAGGAATGAATTGCCACAGCGCAGATATGTAAAAAAATGGTACACATTTAGTAAAGTGTGCTATTTTTATACATATTTTTAGACTAAACATGGTTAAAAAGTTATCGAATGCCCAAATGCAAGGACTTAAAGTATGGCATGGATAATGCATTATACAAAGTACGTAAGGTTACGAACATAAATAGCGGCAAAAGACTAGATTATTAGTGGCTAAAAACTTGATGAAAGGAGAGATAGACAATGACTTTATCAACTTTTTCTTTTGCTCTGCCAACTAGAATTGAGTTTGGGCAGGGTGTAATTACAACAGCAGGAGCAGAAGCTGCTGCACTTGGCGCAAGCAAAGTTATGCTCATTGCAGATAAAGGAGTAATAGCTGCAGGTCTGACTTTGCCAGTTATGGACAGTTTGAAAGAAAATAGCATTCCATTTATTGTATTCGACAAAATAGTTCCTAACCCACGTGACTTTGACTGTCAGGAAGGATATGAGATTGCACTTAAAGAAGGTGTAGATGTCCTGGTTGCGGTCGGAGGCGGAAGCTCCATGGATACAGCAAAAGCTATTGGAACGCTACTTACCCACGGTGGTAAAGTACAGGATTGGTGCGGTTTTCAGCTACTAGAAAGAGAGATTACTCCGCTGATTGCAATACCAACAACTGCTGGAACTGGAAGTGAAGTAACTCCATTTGCAGTTATTACTGATACAAAGGAGCACACTAAACTTAATATCTTTGACCCCAAAGCTGCTGCAAAGGTAGCATTAGTTGATCCAACTGTTCTATTAAAATTGCCATCTCATATAATGGCTTCAACAGGGATTGATGCAATGACACATGCCGTTGAAGCATATACTTGCAATGTTGCTAGCCCCGTTACAGATGCATGCGCAATATATGCTGTTGAATTGATTCAGAATAATTTGAGAAGAGCAGTTGATAATCCCGACTTAGAATCTTGTACAGGAATGATGCTTGGAAGTTGCATCGCAGGAATTGCATTTGGATATGCCGATGTTGCAGCTGTTCATTGCATGGCTGAAGCTTTAGGAGGCAGATACGATACACCTCATGGAGTTGCTAATGCTATATTATTACCGACTGTAACAGAGTTTAATCTTTCATCTGATTATGTAAAATATGCGAATGTAGCAAAAGCTATGGGTGTAGATATTAAGGGAATGAAAATTGAAAATGCAGCAATGGAATCAGTTTATGCGCTTGCAAAACTGTGCGAGGATGTAGGCATTCCTAAAATGAAGGAAATAAAGGAAATTAATCCATCTGACTTTGAAGCGTTATCTGTAGCAGCTGAAAAAAATGTTTCGACCCCAAGTAATCCTAAAGATATTGTGGCAAAAGATTATTTAGCACTTTTCAAGAAGGCATATAGTTTATAATCTTTATCAATTTTGGCATTGGGTTATTTTGATTTGATGCTATTGAATTATAATATTATTATAGTTAAGGAGGAATTAAAATGAGCGAAAATCTTACAGAACAAAGAAAATTAAAACGTATTCTCGGATTTTGGCCGGCTTATGGAGCAGCTGTTGGTTTGGTGGTTTCTGGTACTGCAATGTTCTCAGTTGGGAATGTTGGAGGAACTACAGGTTATGCAACTTTCATTACAGCAGCAATTGCACTAATTCCTATGCTAGGAGCTGCATTTGCCTATGGCGAATTAACCGCTATGCTACCTGGTGGAGGAATGATTTCAGATTATACAATGCCAGCACTAGGAAGATTTTGGGCAATATTCTCTCTTCTAAGTGGCTATGTACTATTAATAGCTGCTGATGGCGGAACCCAACTTGTTATGGGTGGGCTATCCATCGAATCTTTGTGGGGCATACCTCAACCAGTAACTACAGCCTTACTGTTCATCTTTGTAATAGGCGTAAATATGATCGGCGTAGAATTCTACGGTAAGACTGAAGCAGTTATTACTGTAGTAATGATGGTTGTATTTGCATTATTAGCTGTAGCAGGTTTTGCTCATATTGGAGAATCATTTGGGGCAGTTCCAGTAAATGCCGATATGGGTCTCTTACCTGAAGGTGGATGGCCTACAGTATTCGGCGCGGTTGGTATTGCTATTTGGTTCTTCATTGGATTCGAATTTGCATGCCCAATGGCGGAAGAAAACAAGAAACCATATAAATATATTCCTTATGGCCTAATAATAGGTCTAATTTCTATCTATATTATCGACGTCTTATTTGCTACAGCAGCAGTAAGATACACAGACCTTGAAGTTCTTATGACATCTCCAATTCCTCACGTAGAAGGCGCTAAAGCTATGTTAGGAACTACAGGATTTGTAACTATGTCGCTGTTGACAGTAGCTGCATCTCTAACTACAGCAAACGCTTATGCGGCAGCTTTACCTAGAATGCTGTATGGGATGGCCCGTGAAAATCTTGTTCCAAGATTTTTCGCAAATATTCATCCAAAATTTAGGACACCTTGGAATGGGATAATATTTACTGGCTTGTTGATGTTCATAACATTTGTATATATCACAGTAAATGGCGCTGATGTAAACATGGTACTAACGTTCATCATGACAGCTTGTATAACTTGGATGATTTCATATACCATAGCTATGCTGGATGTACTTATACTTCGTGTCAGATATCCTGATTTCCCAAGACTTTGGAAAGCTCCATTTGCTTGGGTTACGCTGCCTATCGGAATAATCGGAGTAGTTTATGCAATCTGGACTTTACAAGGTTACTTAATGGGTTCAGTTATTTGCATGGTAATTGTAGCAGTTTACGCATTTGCATGGATGAAATATCATAAAATACCATTCTTTGAAAAATTCCCATTGGAAAGTATTGTTAAAGATATTAGAGTAAGATCAGAATACTTGCCAGTTTGGGATGAAGCAGTTGCAGAATGGCTTGCAAAGAGATAAAAATAAATATAATATTTAAAGTGAACCAAAAATGACATAATGAGTTAATAATTGAGGATCGGCTTTCAGACATTTGACATGAAATATAGTTTTTAAAATGTCCGAAAGCCGATTTATACAAAAAGGAGACAGTATGGGCATAATAAAAAGTCTCAACGCTAAGATATTAAGGCCACTAAATACAAAAAAAGAAGATAATGCTCAGCATATTCTCAATAGAAAAGCGAATGCGAAATTAAATTACATTTCTGGGGTTTTTGCAGAGGCATTAAAAGGCCACTGGGAAGTAATTGAAGACGGATTTTTATTCAAGAAAATCGAATTGAAAGATTTAAGATATATTAAAGAACTAAGAATAAGCTATTTTTTACAAAATAGATTTTTTGCAAGGACATATGACCTGAGGTTTAATATAGAAATTCCTTCTATAAGAGACGAGGAAGCTAAATTTGAACTTGCATATGCAGGGGCTATGAAAATCAGCGGGGCCAGATTTAATCTTTCAAGTGGTGGGACAGAAGATTTAGAACTTTTAAAAAGGCTTAACAATAATCTTATAACCGACAGACTATTAAAACTTGACTTCCTAGACTTTAAAATAACATATTCAATAAAAGAGCAAAAGTGGTTTATGAGTGCAGATAGTATAATCGGGTCTGCAACATGGAACCTATTGCCACCAATGTTCCAAGTAATAAAGCCTACTTTCAAAGAATGTGTTATGATGATTGAGCTTTTTCAATTGATTACAGATGCAATTGTTAATGATAAAGAAAAATAGATCTTAAGCGCTAAACAAATGCATAATTCATTCCAATAAATTAATACCCTCTGCTTTTTTTATTAGGTTAAGAAAATGCGTGGGTATTTATTTTAAAATTGCTTTATAATGGTGAAATAGAAAGAATATTTAATTGACAATAATATTACTTGGCGGATAATATTATCAAAGTAAGAATAGAAAATTTCATATTATCAATAAATGAGGTTGCTCACTAATGAAGAAAGTAAATTGGAAGGCATATATAATTTCGACTTTGATTGTTGCGATCATTATGTTTGGTGTGCTTATGCAGGAGAAGTTATTCAGTAGCAACCATCTTTCTGCAGAAAAAGGTGTACTAGACTTATCCAATTTTGATTTTGATAAGGACGGAACGGTCAAGCTAAATGGCGAATGGGAATTCTACTGGAATGAGTTGATTACAAGCGATGATTTCAGCAAAGTAGATATTGAAAAACCAACCATGACGGGATACATGAATGTTCCTTCCTTTTGGAGTGGTAAAGTTGGAGAAACA
>CAYRVM010000042.1:0-6364 GCA_964427575.1 uncultured Oscillospiraceae bacterium
TCAAGTGAATGCCAACAAGGGACAATCTGTAAATATTGGGCAGAGCATAGTCGTAGTTGCAAATAGCAACGATCAATATATATCAGCAAACATTGAAGAGACGAAAATTGGGAAAATTGAAGTAGGCCAACTGGTAGAGGTTACAATTGACGGGATTAAGGGGAGAAAGTTTATAGGAAAAGTGGACAGCATTTCTGAAGCTGCTAATTCGGTTTTCTCATTGATACCTGTTCAAAGTTCAAATGGAAACTATACTAAGGTTACCCAAACAATCCCAATTATTATAAGGCTACCTGAGCTTTCTTCCGAAAATACGAAACTTGGGATGAACGCTACTATTAAGATACACGTAAACTAGGAGGGTGAAATGAGTAAAAATAAAAAGGCTATAGCCGCTATCATAATTGTAATTATCTTAGGAGCGATTGTGTTTGGTGTAATAAGTGGTCAAAATGCTACTAAAAGAGGGGCTATCGAAGTTACGACAGGGAAAGCCACAATGAAAATAATGGAAGGCCAATACCATGTACTAGGAACTTTATCACCGGAGAAAAGTGCGACAATAAACAGCAAGGTTTCTGGAAAAGTTGACAGTATCAACATTGAAAAAGGAGCTTTTGTAAAAGCGGGGCAGTCATTGATAAAAATTGACAGTACCGACGTTCTGCTAGCTCAGGGTTCTGGAATCATGGCAAATGATAATATTGCAAAATATAAATTGTCATATGACATCGCTAACCAACAATTTTTAAATAATAAATCACTTTATGAAAATGGAGCGATATCTAAAGTTGCATACGACCAAAGTAAGACAACTATGGAGCAAGCTCAAATACAATATACTTCTGCAAAGAGTGCATTAGCCGAACAACTTGATAAAACGGATATAAAATCTCCTATTGATGGAGTAGTTGTGGCAATAAATGTTCAAGATGGAGACTCAGTTACTGCTGGCGCATCGCTAATTAGCGTTGTAAACGTAGATAGCTTAGTTCTGAAAGGAACAGTGCCAGAAGCAGTAGTTGGCTTAGTAAAGCTTGGTCAGGATGTAAAGATTAGTGTGGATTCAATATATGGAGCTGAATTTATAGGTAAAATAAGTTTCATCAGTCCAATATCAGTACCTGCCGGGCAAATCTTCCCAATAGAAATTACCATCTCAAACAAAGATGGTGGCTTGATGGCAGGGATGACAGCCGATGCGCTAATAAAAATACAATCTACTTTACCGATGTTGGTAGCTCCATTGTCAAGCATTGTTGAAAAAGACGGATCAAGTTATGTATTCATTGTTTCAGATAAAACTGTAAAAATGACAGAAGTAAGAATTGGGGTTAGCTCAGAAAAGGAAGTTGCAATAATCTCAGGAATCGATAAAAACTCTGAACTTGTAACAGAAAATGCCCAGATGCTAATGGATGGAGACATAATTAAATAAGTAGAATATTGAAATATTTAAGGCAGCTGCTTTCTAAAAGCAGCTGCCTTTTTATTAGATTTCATTTCAATTTATTTCTTCTATTGATTTCATTTAACTAGATTTATTATAACTTTATACTTCTAAACGTTAAACCTAAATAAAATAACGTCGCCATCTTTTACAACGTATTCCTTACCTTCAGACTTAACGAGGCCTTTTTCTTTAGCCGCAGTCATTGAGCCGCAAGATATAAGGTCGTTATATGCAACAATTTCTGCTCTAATAAATCCTCTTTCAAAGTCAGAATGGATTTTGCCCGCGGCCTGGGGAGCTTTGGAGCCTTTTCTTATTGTCCAGGCTCGTACTTCTTGTGGACCCGCGGTAAGAAACGATATTAGGTCCAGTAGATGATAGCTAGCATGGATTAACTTATCCAAACCAGATTCATCGATGCCTAAATCATCAAAAAAGGCTTGCTTTTCTTCATCCTCAAGCTCAGCAATTTCTGCTTCAAGTTTTGCGCACATTACTACAACATCCGAACCTTCAGCTTCAGCGAAAGCTTTAACTTGCTCAACAAACTTATTTCCCTTACCACTCTCAACTGCATCTTCTTCAGACACGTTGGCAGCGTAGATAACTGGCTTACTAGTAAGTAAATCTAGAGTTTCAACAAACTCTTTTTCTTCGGGCGTAAACTCTATGGTTCGAATTGTTCTTCCATCGTCTAAAGTTTCTTTTATTTTAAGAAGTACATCTAATTCTCCCTGTAGATTCTTCTCAGTTCTTACATTTTTTTGAGTCTTGTGTATTCTTCTTTCCACAACTTCCATGTCAGCAAGAATCAGCTCTAAGTTAATTGTATCAATATCCTTGAGTGGTCCTATAACTCCATCTACGTGAACTACGTTGTCATCTTCAAAACATCTGACTACGTGGATTATTGAAGATACTTCTCTGATATGTGATAGGAATTTGTTACCAAGACCTTCTCCCTTTGAAGCGCCTTTAACCAAGCCAGCAATATCATAAAATTCAATTGCAGTATAAATAACTTTTTTAGAGTCATACATATCTCGAAGCACGGGCAACCTTTTATCTGGGACACTTACAACCCCAACATTTGGTTCGATAGTGCAGAAAGGGTAGTTCGACGCCTCTGCCCCAGCTTTAGTAATCGCATTAAATAATGTACTTTTTCCCACATTGGGAAGACCAACTATTCCAAGTTTCATAATTTCCTCCGTAATTTAATATCTTTCTTTTGCTTTTCTATTTAAATAATAATATGAAATTGAAAACGATACGAAGACTAAAATACTTACTAATTGAGCCATTTTCAAGCCACCAATCATCAAGCTATCAGTTCGCAATGCTTCCACAAAGAATCTTTCTAATGAATATAGTATTCCATAGAGTAAAAAGATTTCACCTTCAAATTTCCTTTTTTTATCCAAAAAACTAAGTAAGAAGAATAGAAATAAGCACCAAATTGATTCATATAAAAAAGTTGGATGAACCATAACTCCATTAACATTGATCGCCCACGGTAGATTAGTTGGAGAGCCATAGGCTTCCTGATTAAAATAATTTCCCCATCTCCCAATCGACTGTGCTAAAACCACCGCTGGTATGGCAAGATCTAAACCATTAAGTGGGCGGATTCTGTACCGCCTAAATAAAATAATAGCTACAAGTATTCCAGCAATCAATCCTCCATGTATAGCTAGTCCACCGGATCGAATATCAATTATCTTATATATATCACCCTGATAAAATGACCAATTTGCTAACACATAATAAAGTCTTGACCCAATTACTCCTGCAGGTATAGCGAAAATAACTATGTCAAGAATTCTTTCCTTATCAATGCCATGCCTTTCAGCACGAAAATACATAATAAATATGCCTAGAACCATAGCTGAAGCTATAAGCACTCCGTACCACATAATATCGTAACCGAAAACTGATAATGCAATTGGATTTGGTTTCATAAATTCATCTCTCCTTAATGGATAATGTCATTATTATACCTCATTTCAGGATTTAAGTTCAGTTAAAATTGATAAATTTTCGAAAATCTTAAAATAAATCAAAAAAAAAGACAAAAATTGAGCGCAAATTCAATCAATATTTAGAAGGGCTTTTTAAAAATTGCACAATATATTGGATTTATTTGGAAATTAGGGAGGAACCTAGAAAAATATAAGCTAAAATTTGACTAAGTATTGCAAAATATAGAGCGATATTGTTGTAAAGTGGGGAGAAGTGGAGTATAGTGGTGTTAATAAAAGCAAAGGTGGATGGGTTTCATGTTTATTGGCGAGTATCAACATACAATTGATATCAAAAGTAGGATAATCGTACCCTCTAAATTCAGGGATGAATTAGGAGCAAGATTTGTATTGACGAAGGGCCTGGATAATTGCTTATTTATTTTTTCAATGGATGAATGGAACAGATTTGAAGAAAAGCTTAAAAACCTACCAGTTGCTAGTAAAGACGCAAGAGCATTTGTAAGGTATTTTTTTTCCGGAGCTGTTTTATGTGATATGGACCGACAGGGTAGGCTGATAATTCCACAAAATCTTAGAGAGCACGCAAAGATCGACAAGGAAATAGTTATTATTGGAGTTCTTTCCAGAGTAGAAATTTGGGGCAAAAGTGAATGGGAAGGTTACAATGAGGGTGCTGATCTTGGATATGATGCCGTTTCGGAAAAGATGGCCGAGCTAGGTATTTAGGAGATCCAAAGTGGAATTTAAACATACTGCTGTATTATTCGATGAAGTAATTAAAAATTTAAAGATTGTACCTGATGGAAGCTATGTAGACGGAACCTTAGGCGGAGGCGGACATGCAGGTGGAATTTGCTCACTGCTTTCGAAGAAAGGCACATTAATAGGGATTGATAGAGACCAAGCCGCTCTTGATGCAGCTACCGAGAATTTAAAAGACTTCAAATGCAGAAAGTATTTTCTGAAGGGAAATTACTCATCTGTTAAAGACCTCCTAAAACAGGAAGCACTTGGCAACGTAGATGGAATACTTCTAGATTTAGGAGTTTCATCTTACCAACTAGATAATAAAGATAGAGGCTTCTCTTATATGAACGATGGGCCATTAGACATGAGAATGGACAGTGAGTCTGAGAGAAATGCTGAAGAAATTATAAACGAATATAGTGAAGAAGAATTAAAAACAATTATTAGAGACTATGGCGAAGAAAAATGGGCGAGCAGAATAGCTAGCTTCATAATACAGGCTAGAGCAAAGGGAGCCATAAGAACAACCCACGAATTAGTAGAAATAATAAAAGCAGCTATACCAGCTGCAGCAAGAAGAGAAGGACCACATCCTGCTAAAAGAACTTTCCAGGCAATAAGAATAGAAGTAAACGATGAATTGAACCAGCTTGAAAAAGCTGTTGATGAAATGATTGATGTACTGGCTCCTAAAGGAAGACTTTGCATTATAACCTTTCACTCTCTAGAGGACAGAATAGTAAAAGACAGATTCAATATAAGAGCAAATCCTTGCACATGCCCGAAAGAATTTCCATTTTGCGTTTGCGGGAAAGTTGCAGACGTCAAGAAAGTTAGTGGGAAACCAATAATACCAACTGAAAAAGAAATAGATGAAAATCCTAGATCACGAAGTGCTAAACTAAGAGTTATTGAAAAAATCTAAGGAGACACCATGTTAACCGCAGAGCAAAGATATTTTGCAGAAGAAAACGACGTAAAGTCCATAAGAGAAAATCGTAAAAGCAAGGCTGAGGATTCTTTGAGAAATGAGAATTCTGTAGGGACTTTTACTAAGCATAGCAGAGCTAAATTAATTGTTCTCTTGTTGTTCATTGGAGTTTTATGTGTTGCTGGTGTTGTTAGTACTGCTTATGCTACTCAAATAAAATATAATTTAAATGAAATAAATAAAGAAAATATAGTAATGCAGGGCGAAATTGATAATTTGAATGTTATAATACAAGGAGAAAATAATGTTGCTAAAATAGAGGACAAGGCTATAAATATTTTAGGTATGGTCTATCCAAGTTATGATCAAATAGTTTATATTGCTGAAGATAGTCAAACTATAAACAATTTTGCATCGGTGTTGAGGGAGCAAGCATATAATTAATAAATGGTCTAAATAATTAATAATTGAAATTATGTTTCAATTTGAGGAGAGAGAAATGATTGCAGCATCAAAGAAAAATAAGAGCAGAATAATCCTTGTTTTCTTTTTTTTCTGCATTTTTATTTTGGCTATTACTTTTAGAATTGGATGGATTCAAATTGTTGCGGAAGAAAAATATGCGAAACTAGCGATCGAACAACAAACCCGCGATACAGCAATCCCAGCAAAAAGAGGGGTTATTTATGACAGAAATAATAAGGAACTAGCAGTTAGCGCAGTTTCTTATTCTATTTGGGCGAGGCCTATAGATATAAAAGAAAACACAAAAGTTACAACTGAAGAGATTTCTAAAAAATTAGCGATAATATTGGAAGCCGATCAATTGGAAATTAAAACGGCTATTGAGAATCAAGATAAACGACTTATTAAAATTTTCAAGAACGCAACAAAAGAGAAAGCTGACTTAATTAGGAAAGAAAAACTACCGGGAATATCAATTGCTGAGGATGTAAGACGTTTCTATCCGTTAGGCAACTTCGCGTCACATTTATTAGGAAGTACTACGGATGATAATAGAGGGTTAGCTGGAATTGAATTAAAATACGATAGATTTCTAAGTGGAATCCCAGGAAGATCAATTAAAAATACTGATGTAACTGGCAATAATCTTTCATATGGAACAGAAAAGTATTTTCAAGCTGAAAACGGATATGATGTTGTTCTTACAATAGATGAGGTAATACAACATTATTTAGAAAAGGCTTTGGTGTCAACACAGAAAAATACAAATGCTGCAAGAGTTAT